>NZ_JAHBCX010000013.1:0-109336 GCF_019955895.1 Pseudomonas sp. GL-B-12 | reverse complement strand
TCGGTCCCGCTTCGATCTCAACGGTCGTGATTTGCTCCATTTGAGGCAAGGAACGGAAATCACCATCAGTGGTGAAGGCGAGTTTCGCAAGCTGGAAAGCATCAGCCAATACGTGCTGGCCGCGTCGTTGCAAGGTGAGCCGGCAGCGTTGACGGATCAGGTGGTGGTGCTCGACCAGCCGGTGCCAATCAAGGCCGGGAATCTGATAGGCCATATCGGTCAATATCACGAATGCCGTGCCGAGTACCCGGAAGAGAAACTGCACCTGGAAGTGTTCAGTGGCGATGACGTCGATATTTTCATCGAGGCCAGTCGTGCCTGGGCTCAGCGCCTGCCAGATAAAGACAAGACCTGGCTGAAGCTGGCCAAGGGCACGGCCGTGGTGACTCATGAAGACAATGCCACTGCCGCCCGCCTGCAGATGGCGAGTGCCTCCAGCCCACTCAGCACCGCCGACCTGTTGCTCCCCAAAAATGTGCTGGATGCTCTGCCGGCCGACCGAAAAATCCAGGTGCCGGCCAGCCCGAGCCACAACGCCCGCACCTGGTATCGCCTAGACGGGCTGCTACACGACGCGGACAACAACCTGCTCGACGGCTGGGTGCGCGAAGAAGTCGGTGTCACACCATGGCTCAGCCCATGGTCCTGGGAAGGCTACGACATCATCTACGACTACGGCACGCCTCGACATGCCCTCGCCTCGTTCTTCAGCAACATCCGCCACTTCAACGAAACGCAACTCGAACGCTACCGCCCCATGGCCGACGCTGAAGACAAAGGACCGGTAAAGAGCCGCCTCTTCGACATCATCGACCGCAACCGCGACGGCAAAATGACCGCCGAGGAACTACAGGCGGCCATCCGCCTGCCGGCCCATGCGCAATCGATATCGCAACTGATCATTCACAAGGAAAGTGAGTGGTATCACCAGCCACAGAAGTGGGACGCGCTGGACGAGTTGCTCGGCCATAGCGGCTCGACGCCGCATTTGAACTGGTTGGCGGAGAAGCAGCGGATCAAGCAGATAAGTTGGTGGAGTGAGGTAGCGGAGAAAGTGGGGTTGCCGGTGTATGGGAAGGTGTTTCACTTTCATCCGGTGGGGGTGAGTGGATTGCTCAACACGACTGAAAGAAGAATTACTGTGGAACTGTTAGAAAAAGTCACGGGGAAATCTGGCAATTGGTTTACGGGACGAGGAGGTGGACGCAACTTTATTAACGAATTCAAGGCGAGATATCCATTAATACACAAACATGACAAGTATGAATTTGTTGCTAGTTTAAATAAAGCTTTTGAGAGATATCAAATTACAAGCCCGCACCAACAAGCACATTTTATTGCTCAGTGTTTTCACGAGTCAGCGGGCTTCGAAACAACTGTAGAATTTGCGTCAGGTGAGCAGTACGACCCTGGCAGGCATGTCAATGCTGCAGCCAGCGGGAATACGGAAATCGGTGATGGCCCTAGATATAAAGGAAGAGGTCTAATTCAGCTCACTTGGAAAAATAATTATGCAGCTTACTCGAGCTACAGAGGAGTTGACTTTGTACGCTCGCCAAACTTAATTGCCGAAAACATGTTTGATGCCATAGATGTTTCATGTTGGTACTGGCGGCACAACGGCGCGGTAAGTAGACGACACAATGCACGTGGAAACATTAACATCCTTATAGACAACGAGCCCGACAATGTCAGGCTCGTTACGTTGGCGGTAAATGGTGGTGATAATGGACTGCATGAACGAGTAAAAATATACGAAGCGATTAGAGAAGAGTGGGGATTAAATAAATGAACACCATGAAACCGGTATTAACTGCTGGACTTTCACTGGCGCTATGCTTTCTTTCTTTTGGGGTTAATGCTGACCCTTCTCTGCCTATTCTAAAAATTGATAATCGCACACCTCTTGCGATTTCGGTTTCTTTGCAAGGGATTCCTTATTCATTGCCGCCACCTACTAATTTCATGAGGCAAATCGAAGGGATTTATAGCAATGTTTATATTGAGGATTTAGATGGAGATGGAATAGGAGAAGTAATTTTTCGTCTAGAAGGAGACAGCATCAATATCTGCTATAAGGTATTGCAATACAGAGCCGCCAGCAATTCTTTAGATGAATTAATTTTCGATGATGGGGCTTTGTGTAATTTTAGAATCGGAGGTGATTATATCACCAGCTCCTACAGGGATGGCTCGACATGGAGTGAATATTTATATCACATTAGAGATGGGGTAGTTAAGCTTGAGATTCTAGATAGTTGCGTTGGGTGTGGAGAAATAAAGAGAGAGGTGTATCACCCGGATGGGTCAATTACTCGGCTTTTGGTTTCCGATAATGTTGATCATGAGCGTAGAACTCCATTGAGCGCTACGGTTTCATCATTTAAAGCCGTTATTTTTTCTTCGCCAGAGGCTGCAAGGTATACAAAAAAATATTTAGTCCAAGGAGACGAGGTCACACTGCTCGACTTTTTCAAAGACGATGATGGTTCGGATTGGATTGAATTTAGGTTTTCGGGGGTGGCAGTGACCGAAGGATGGTTAAAATGCAGTGACCTAGATAATTGCGAGAATATCAAGTAAATGTTCTCACCGCTGATCACCCACACAGAAAGTAAGTGGAATCAACAGCCACAGAAGTGGGAGGCGCTGGATGAGTTACTCGACCATAGCGGCTCGACGCCGCATTTGAACTGGCTGGCGGAGAAAAAGCGGATCAAGCAATTGATTTGTTAGGGGGACGAGGCGGACAGCGAGGGGTTGCCGGTGCAGGGTAAGGTGTTTCACTTTCATCCGGCGGGGTTGGATGGACAGTTGGCGAAGCTAGGTAGTCCAATTGATGTGGATGAGCTTTTAATGCAATACGAGAAGACACATACGCACTTCTCGCCTGCCATTTTAAAGCAGACATCAAAATTTTCCATGGAGTTTTAACATGACTAAATACTTTCCCCTACTCCTATCGCTACTACTTCTAGCCTGTTCAAAAGCTGCATCTAGAGAAATAGTGAGCGGGCAAACTCCGAGAAGTATCATACTGCGCGATAGCAATAGCGAAGTGATCTACAAGAATATAGTTGGCGACAAAGAAGGTTTCGACCGAAAACTAATAACCATAAATGACTCCCCTGCACTGCGCGCGAGTGCTAGATATAAGTTCTACTACACTCTGACACCTAAGGAGAACGAGATACTAATTGACTGCGCCTACTTTGACGTACGAAATATTTATAATGGCGCCAGAGTATCCACCGCTATATGCGGGCTAAATACACAACTTACCGAGAACTACGATGAGATTGCGCAGGATTATTCAAATACATGGAGAGAGTCATTTTTTTCATTTGACACTAAAGAGATATTTGAGACTGGTATTGGGAAAGATTTTTTCCTGGGAAAAATAGGAGAAATTGAAATCTTTGATAGATACCCATCAGCAAACTCACTAGAAAACTCAGCACCTCAAAAAATCATTAAAAGCCGCTCTGGGTGCTTTAATTTTGCAGATGCTGTTGGGTTTCTGGTTTTTATCAACAAAGATAAGCCCACTCTCCATTACCTTGATGTGCTTCGTTCTGAAGATCCGGTGCGACTTCAAAGAATACAGGAGCAGGATCTAAAAAAATAGCGGTGGAAAAATGTACGTGACGTTTCAGCGTAAATTTTAAACTCAACGAAACGCAACTCGAACGCTACCGCCCCATGGCCGACGCTGAAGACAAAGGACCGATCAAGAGCCGACTGTTCGACATCTTCGACTGCAACTCTCTGAGCTGCCACAGGCTGCGATCCCTTTGTCTTGATTCTCGGCAATCCCAAGCAAATCTAGAAAAGATCACAGCTTTCGGCAGCTCGGGTCGCGATTATTCAGGTGGGTCGAGTTGATCCAGTGCGCGGTTTACCGCCAGTTCACCCAGCATGATCACCTGCGCAATACCCAACAGCGCATTGCGGTTCGTCCCTTCCAGATGATCCACCAGATCGTTGGCCATGACATTGGCCGACGCCAGCGATTCACAGGCATGCACCAGCAAGGTTTCAGTGTTGAGTTCGGGATTGACGATGAACATCGTGCCGGGCTTGCGCGGCATCGCCATGATGTGGGGGCCGGGATTGAGATCGTGGCTTTCGTATGGGGATGCCGGATCGGTGTCCGGGGGATTGGGTGTGACCTTGAACATGGAATGAACCTCTAGCGCGAATAGTAAAGAGCCATCACCCTCGCTACCAAACGAAGGGTGGCGGCCACACGCGGGTTGGTAGACCGGTCGCACTAGAACCCGGCGCCCGCAAGGGAGCCCCGCGCATGACCACCATATAAAACACAGTCCCAAAAAATGACTGCATCAAGGTGGCGCAATGCGCCTAGAACGAAGACGGGCTACCAAACCCGATCGCTGTTTTCCAGCGACCGACAAACGATAAAACCCACCACCAAGGCGCACAAGCCGGCGGATTCTGGCGTACCTGTAGGCAACGACGCAAGGTGTTGTAGCTTGCGGGAAGTAACGCTTACAGCGCTTAAACGCGCACGTTTAAACAGTACTGAATGATTGGATTCAAGCAACCTGCCAGCGCTGAAATCATGATGGAAATACAGGAAACATCCGACGTACTTTTACGTTGAGCCTGCCCCCTCCTATCCCCCAAGGGATATATACACCGCAAAACCCCGATTGCTAGTTTGGCCCCCGACGCACTGATTCATCACTGCAAGGGAGCCCGCCTCGTGAACAACACCCCGCCAAGCGATATCGAATTCTGCAATGTGGTCAAACGCTATGGCGAGGTGCAGGCCGTCAGCGGTCTGGATTTCGCGGTGCGGCGTGGCTCGTTTCATTCCTTTCTCGGCGGCTCGGGCTGTGGCAAGACCACCACCCTGCGCATGATCGCCGGCTTCGAACAGCCCACCAGCGGCGAGGTTCGCCTAGCCGGTAAAAGTGTGGCCGGTGTGCCGGCGTTCGAGCGGCCGGTGAACATGGTGTTCCAGCATTACGCGCTGTTCCCGCATTTGACCGTGGCGCAGAACATCGCCTACGGCCTGCGCTATCGCACCCCGCGCCCGGACAAAAAGCAGCAACTGCGCATGGCCGATGAAGCACTGGAGATGGTGCGCCTGAGCGGCTTTGGCCAGCGCAAGCCGAGTGAACTGTCCGGCGGCCAGCAACAACGTGTCGCCCTCGCCCGCGCCTTGGTCAACAAGCCAACGGTGTTGCTACTCGACGAGCCGCTGGCCGCGCTGGACCGCAAGCTGCGCAAGGAGATGCAATCGGAACTGCTGCGCTTGCAACGCGAGGTCGGCATCACCTTCGTGCTGGTTACCCACGACCAGGAAGAAGCCCTATCGATGAGCGACAGCATCAGCGTGATGCACAACGGTTCGATCATCCAGACCGCCACCCCGGAACAACTCTACGAAGCCCCGGCCAGCCGCTACGTGGCTGATTTTATCGGCGAGTCCAACCTGTTCGACGGCACTGTGCGCCAGCTCAACGGCAACTCGGTGGTACTGCGTACCGAGCAAGGGCTGGAGCTGACCAGCCCGCTGACACCTACCGGCAAAGGCCTGAGCGCCAACGCCGCCGGTTGCATTGCGGTGCGGCCGGAGCTGATCAGCATCGCCAGCGCCAACGCCGAAATGATCCGGGAAGTGAAGCTGCCGGGCTGCGTCGAAGATCGCATCTACCTGGGCAATTCCACCGAGTACCGCGTGCGCACCCAGGCCTTCGGCGTGGTCTGCGTGCGGGTGCCGCGCCAGCAGGACCATGGCGCCAATGCATTCGAACACGGCGCGCCAGTGCGCGTCGGCTGGGATCACGCCAATGGCCTGGCCATGGCGTTGTAAATCATCGATTCGTTTCATCAACCGGATGTGGAGCGTGCTATGGACCAGAAGACTTTTATAAAAACCTTGCGCAGCTGGCAGAACGGCTCGATCAGTCGCCGCGAGTTCCTTGGCCGCACGGGCCTTGGGATCGCCGCCGCCGTGGTCGCCACCAACATGCCCGGCCTGCTGACCTCCACCGCCGAGGCTGCCGAGCAAACCAAACTCGGTGATCGCCTGTCGCTGGCGACCTGGCCGAACTATCACAGCCAGGAAAACCTAGACACCTTCGGCAAGACCACCGGCGCCCGGGTGTCGATGAGCGTGTTCGGTTCCAACGAAGAAATGCTCGCCAAATTGCAGGCCGGCGGCAGTGGCTGGGACGTGCTGGTGCCGACCAACTACACCATCAGCACCTACGTCGGCCTGGGGCTGATCGAGCCGCTGGACCTGTCGCGCATTCCCAACTTCGACGCCTCGGCGTTCCAGCAGAAGTTCATGGCCCAGGGCACGGTGGACGGCAAGGTCTATGCGGTGCCGAAAAACTGGGGCACCACCGGCATGCTCTACGACGCCGGCAAGCTGAAAAACGGCCCCGCCAGCTGGAAGGAATTCTGGGCCGCCGCCCAAGGCCCGGCCAGTGGCCGGACGATGGTCCACGACTACCAGTTGACCGCCATCGGCAACGCGCTGAAAAGCTTCGGCTACAGCTTCAACTCCCTGGACCCGAAAGAACTGGCCGACGCGGAAAAGCTGCTGATCGAGGTCAAGCCGCACCTGTTCGCGATCAACTCCGACATTCAGCCGTCGATGCGCAGCGGCGATGCCTGGCTGGCGATGTCCTGGACCGGCGACGCCTCGCAACTGCACCGCGACAACGCGCAAATGCAGTTCGAACTGGGCAAGGAAGGTGGCGAGCTGTGGAGCGACTTCTTCGCGATTCCGAAAAGCTCGGAGCACAAGGACGCCGCCTACGCCTTCATCAACTACCTGCTCGATCCGCAGCACAACAAGCTCGAAGTGCTGAGCCACGGCTACCCGAGCGGCGACAAGCGTGTCGACGCGCTGCTGCCGGTGGCGATGCTCGACGATCCGATCATGTACCCGGCCGCCGAGGCCCTGAGCCCGCTGGAGTTCGGTGCCGCCGCGACGTTGACCAGCCCGGCCCGCGCCGAACTGATGGCGCGTTTCAAGTCCGCCTGATCGCCTGACCATGGCCAATGAGGAGTCACCCATGAATGCCGTCGCCCACCCGCAAACGGTGCAGCCGGGCCATGCCCTGTCGGTCGAGGTTCGCCAACGGCGCAGCCTCGGCCGGCGCATCACCCTGCTGATGCTCTTGCCTTCGACCCTGTGGTTCCTGCTGCTGTTGTTGATGCCGCTGGTGATCATCCTGGTCTTCAGTTTCGGCGAGCGCAGCGCCGTGGGCGGTTACGCCGGTGGCTTCACCCTAGCCAACTACCTGAACCTCGGTTCTCGCGGCGCGGCGTTCAGCAACACGCTGATGCTGGCACCGCTGGGCACCCTGGTGTGCCTGGTGGCGGCTTATCCATTGGCGTACTTCCTTGCGGTTAAGGTCACGAGGAACCGCTCACTGTTGCTGACCCTGGTGATCGTGCCGTTCTGGACCAGTTTCCTGATCCGCACCTACGCCTGGATTTTCATCCTCAGCGGCAAGGGCATTCCGGCGCTGCTGGCCAGCCTGGGGCTTGAGGATGTGCGGCTGATCAACACGCCGTGGGCGGTGCTGATCGGCATCGTCTACGGCTACCTGCCGCTGATGGTGTTCCCGATCTACGTCAGCCTGGAAAAACTCGACAAGCGCCTGCTCGAAGCCTCGGCGGACCTGGGCGCCAGTGCCTTCGAAAGCTTCCGCCGGATCACCCTGCCACTGTCCGCGCCGGGGATCATCACCGGGGTGATGCTGGTGTTCATCCTGCTGATGGGCGAGTTCCTGATCCCGGCCATTCTCGGCGGCGGCAAGGTGTTCTTTGTCGGCAACGCGCTGGTCGACCTGTTCCTGCAATCGCGCAACTGGCCGTTCGGCAGTGCGCTGGCCATGACGTTGGTGGCGATGATGCTGCTGATCATCGGCGTGTACTTGAAACTGGTGGCGCGCTACGGCGGCCGCCCTGCCGACGGAGGTTTGTGACATGTGGCTGCGCAGCTATTCCACCTCGCTGTACCTGTTTCTCTACGCGCCGATTGCCTTGATCGTGCTGTTCAGCTTCAACGCCGGGCGCAGTGGCCTGGCGTTCCAGTGCTGCTCGGTGCAATGGTTCGGCACAGCGTTCGGCAACCCGTTCATCATGGAGGCGCTGGGCAACAGTGCGCTGATCGCGTTCAGCTCGGCGGTGATTGCCACACTGTTCGGCACCCTGGCGGTGTTCGGCTTGCAGCGCTGCGGCGCCAAAGTGCGCCTGCTATTCGATGCGTTGACCTACTGCGCGATCATCGTGCCGGGCATCGTCATCGGCATCTCGACGCTGATTGCGTTCATCAGCCTGTTCGACCTGATCAACCCGCTGCTGGCGAGCTGGCTGCCGACTGTGCCGAAGCTGAACATGGGGTTCTTCACCGTGATCGCCGCGCATTCGTTGTTTACCATGGCCCTGGTGATGGTGATCGTTCGCAGTCGCGTCGACTCCTTGGACAAGGCCCTGCTGGAAGCCTCGGCGGATCTGTACGCGCCACCGATGGACACCTTCTGGCGGGTGACCCTGCCGCAAATCAGCCCGGCGATCATGGCCGGGTTCCTGCTGGCCTTCACCTTCAGCTTCGACGATTTCATCATCGCGTTCTTCGTCGCCGGTTCCGAAACGACGCTGCCGATCTACATCTTTTCCTCCATCCGCCGCGGCGTGACGCCGGAGATCAACGCGATTTCCACGGTGATCATCTGCGTGTCGCTGGCCCTGCTGTTCACTTCCCGCCATCTGCAAAACCGCCGTACCGGCGTCCAGGAGTCACACCATGCGTGATCAGCTCTACATCAACGGCGAATGGGTCAGCCCGGACCTGGGCGGTTATCTGGACGTGATCGATCCGGCTACCGAACAGGTCTTCCACCGCGTGGCGGCAGGCACTGAAGAGGATGTCGACCATGCCGTGCGTGCGGCCCGGCGTGCCTTCGACAATGGCTGGGGCCAGACCAGCGGCGCCGAGCGCGGGCAATGGCTGGAGGCGCTGGCCGATGAACTGGAAAGTGGTCAGCAGGCGCTGGCAGAACTGGAAGTGCGCGACAACGGCAAACCCTTGCCCGAAGCGCAGTGGGACATTGGCGATGCGATTGGTTGCTTTCGTTACTACGCCGGTTTGGCCCGCGAACTGGACCTGCAACAGGATCAGCCGCTGGCCTTGCCCGACGCGCGTTTCCGCTGCCGCATCCGCCACGAGCCGATTGGCGTGGCCGGGCAGATCATTCCCTGGAACTACCCGCTGCTGATGGCCGCGTGGAAAGTCGCCCCAGCCTTGGCCGCCGGGGCCACAGTGGTGTTGAAACCGTCTGAACTGACGCCGCTGACCGCCCTGGAACTGGCCGCCGCCGCCGATCGTATCGGCTTGCCGGCCGGGGTATTGAACGTGGTCACCGGCCTCGGCGCCGACGCCGGCAGCCCGCTCACCGAGCATCCGGGAGTGGACAAACTGGCCTTCACCGGCAGTGTGCCCACCGGGGCGAAAATCATGTCGGCGGCGGCGCGGGACATCAAGAACATCAGCCTGGAACTGGGGGGCAAGTCTGCGTTCATCGTGTTCGACGACGCCGATGTCGAAGCCGCTGTGGAGTGGATTCTGTTCGGGATTTTCTGGAACCAGGGTCAGGTGTGCAGCGCCACGTCACGCCTGCTGGTGCAGGAAACCATCGCCCCGCGCCTGATCGAACGGCTGGTGGAAGAAACCCGCAAGATCAGCATTGGCCCGGGCATGCAGCCCGGCGTGCTGCTCGGGCCGCTGGTCAGTCAGGGCCAGTACGACAAGGTACTCGGTTTCATCGACCAGGGCCTGGCCAGCGGCGCCCGTTTGCTCACCGGCGGACGGCGCCCGGCGCATCTGGCCGAAGGGTATTTCATTGAGCCGGCAATCTTCGACGAACCGGGGCACAGCAGCATTCTGTGGCGTGAAGAAGTCTTCGGGCCGGTGCTGTGCATCAAGCGTTTCAAGACCGAAGAGCAAGCGCTGCAAATGGCCAACGCCAGCCGCTTCGGCCTGGCCGCCGCCGTGATGAGCGCCGATTTGCAGCGCACCGCCCGGGTCGCCAACCAACTGCGCGCCGGGATCGTCTGGGTCAACTGCTCGCAACCGACCTTCGTCGAAGCGCCCTGGGGCGGGATGAAACACAGCGGCATCGGCCGGGAACTGGGGCAATGGGGGTTGCACAATTATCTTGAGGTCAAGCAGGTGACCGAGTACGTCAGTGACCAGCCGTGGGGGTGGTACTTGAAGTAAACGGGTCGACCTCATCGCGAGCAGGCCGCCCGTCTCGCTTTTGCTTTTGCTTTTGCTTTTGCTTTTGCTTTTGCTTTTGCTTTTGCTTTTGCTTTTGCTTTTGCTTTTGCTTTTGCTTTTGCGGTGAACGCCCCCTCGTGAGGCCGAGCGCAGGTTCTGCGCAGTGGGCAACCCGGCATGGATGCCGGGTTAGCCGCCGCCGGCCATGGATGGCCGATGGCGGCGGGCCCACGGAGCAGGACCGGAGCGAGGGCATGCCGAGCCACAGCGAGGCACCGAACGTCAGGGGCAAAGCGCTTTGGTTACTTTCGCGCTCTTCGAAAGTGACCCGCCGTAAGGGCGGAACCATAAGCGGCAGTTACCGCAGAAACGGATATGTATCGGCTGTGAGCACCGCATCGGCGTACACCCGTTCCCACATTTGTTTTGCTGACCAGCAGGCTTGTGACAACGGGTTATCAACGCGTAACTTGATTGACCTGCCCTTCAACACACGCCGGAGTTGATCCATGCGCATCGCCTTGCTGTCCGACATGCACCTGTCCGTCAACGCGATCCCTTTTCCCGCCGTGGATGCCGATATTGTCGTGCTCGCCGGAGACATCGCCCGGCCGGCCAAGGCCATCGAGTGGGCCAGAGCGTGCCCGGTTCCACTGCTGTACGTGGCAGGCAATCACGAGTTTTATGGCAGTGACCTGATCTCCACCTACGAACAGTTGAACAGCCTGGCGCAAGGCACGCAGATCCACATTCTGGAACGTTCGGAGTACATCCACGACGGCGTGCGTTTTCTCGGCTGCACCTTGTGGTCTGACTATCGCCTGCTCGACAGCCCGGAAGATCGGGCGCTGGGCATCGATCTGGCGACCCAGCTGATCCGTGACTTCAGCCACATCAGGATTGCCCCCGATTTCCCTGACCTGTTCACGCCGGCCATTTCCCAGCTGGTGTTTCTGCAGACGGTCGCCTGGCTGCAAGACTGCTTCACCCGCGACAGCAGCACGCCCACGGTGGTGGTCTCGCATTTCGCCCCGACGCGGTCGAGCATCAGCCCGACGTTTACCGGTTCGCCGATCAACTCAAGCTTTGTCTCGGACCTCGAAGCGCGGATCAAACACTGGCAGCCGGCACTGTGGCTGCATGGCCACACCCATGGCAGCTTTGACTATCGAGTAGGCAACACCCGCGTGGTCTGCAACCCCCGGGGCTATGCCAAAAATGGCATCAATGAAAATCCTGATTTCGATGAGGCTTTCGTGATCGATCTGGAGTTCTGAGGCAATCCTCAAATTGCCAGTTCCAGCGCATCGAACAGCTCGACATCCTCCGAAAGCCTCGGGCGCCCCTACCCCGCGTCTGGCGCGAAACGTTGCGCGTACTCCCTGGGACTCACGCCAAGGCGCCGGACGAACACCTTCCTCAGTACGTCAACGCTGTGATAACCGCATCGGCGTGCGACCTCCTCCATCGACCGTCCGCCCAGTTCAAGCTCCCGGCAGGCCGCTTCCAGCCGAACGTCTTCAACGTACTTGGCCGGGGTGGTCTGCAATTCCCGCTGGAAGATGCGTATCAAGGTTCTGACGCTGGTGGCAAAGCGGTCTGCCAGAATTTCCACGGTCAGCTGCGAACTCAGGTGCTCACTGATCCAGTGGCACAGCTCATCCAGATTTGAACCGGGCACCTGCTGCGATTGCAGGGCGACACTGAACTGCGCCTGCCCACCGGGACGGCGCAGGAACAGCACCAGGTTTTTCGCGATGTCCAGCGCGACGTCATCCCCCAGGTCTTCGCTGACCAGCGCCAAGGCAAGGTCGATGCCCGCCGAGATGCCGGCCGAGGTATAGACGTTGCCGTCCTTGATCCAGATCGGATTCGGATCGACCTGCACCTTGGGATAACGCTCGGCAAGATCGCGTGCCATGCGCCAGTGCGTCGTCGCCCGGCGCCCGTCCAGCAGCCCTGCGTCCGCCAGGGCAAAGGCGCCGACACAGATCGAGCACACCCGTCGCACGCTTTCGGACCTTGTGCGAACCCATTCGATGGCCGCCCCGTCCAGTTGATCGATGGCTTGCCAGCCTGTCGCCACGATCAGCGTGTCGATTGCCTTGTTGGCATGCCGCTCGTGCTCAAGGGTCGCGTGCGCCACGAGCCCGATGCCGGTGCTGCTCGCCATCTGCGGCTCGCCACCGGCGCAGACCAGCTCAAGTACATAGGGCGCGAATGCTCCGTCGTGCAGATTGTTCGCCAGGGAAAACACCTCGGCCGGGCCGATCACATCGAGCCCGTCCACGGGGGGCAGGCCCAATATCACGACGCGTTTTGGCGTACGGCCAATCGATGGACCGCCGGATTTCGTCTTGCTGGTCACGGCTGACTCCTGCGCGTACAAAGCGCCATATTGGCACAAATCATCCGTAAATAGTCAATTGTGCCATCCGCCAAATCCCTAGAGTGAACGGCAAGTCCACTTCATCCCTCGGGAGGCAACATGCATACACCCATCAACATCGGCGGCTTCAGCGCTCCAGACTCCGAGCTCGCCCGCAAAGCGGCTTCGCTCGTGGAGCGTGTCCACTCCAAGGCGCTGCTGCATCACGTACACCGGACATGGTGGTTTGCCGAATTCCTTGGCCAGCGTCGGGGCTCTAAGTATGACCGTGAAGCGGTCTACCTCGCCGCACTGCTGCACGACTTGGGGCTGACGCCCGAGTTTGCCGCCGACCAGCGCTTTGAAGTCGATGGCGCCGATGCCGCCAGTCGTTTTCTGCGGGCAAACGGGTATCCGCAGGCGAAAGCCGAACAGGTCTGGGATGCGATTGCCCTGCACTCCAGCGCCGGCATCGCCGACCGCAAACAGCCGGAAATCGCCCTGATCTATCTGGGCGCCCATGTCGACGTCATGGGGCTGCATCTGGATGAAATCACCCCGTCTCTGGTCGACGACACGCTTGCGCTCTACCCCCGCATCGGCATGAAGGCGGCCTTTACCCAAGCCATTGCCGAGGTGGCCAGGAAGAAACCCCATACGGCCATCGGCACCGGGCTCGCGGATGTCGGACGTCGCCATATCCATGGCTTCGACTGCCCGAATGTCTGCGACCTGATCGACAACGCCCCCTTCGACAGCTGATCCACGCCAATTCGTTTATTACAGTGGGAGAATCCACCTTGCAGCCACGCCAATACCTCATCACCGGCGCCACCGGTAAAACCGGTGTCTACACCGTTCGCCACCTGATCAATGAAGGCCATGCAGTGCGGGCTTTCGTGCACCAACTGGACGAGCGCAGTGCCGCCTTGCAAAGCGAGGGCGCCGAAATTTTCGTTGGCGACCTGCTTGAGCATGACGACATCCTGCGTGCCATGGAGGGCATGACAGGCGCGTACCTGTGCTACCCGGTTCGTCCCGGCTACATTCAGGCGACCGCCTACTTTGCCGATGCCGCACGCCGCGCAGGCGTCGAGGTGGTGGTGGAAATGTCGCAGATTTCCGCCCGAGAAGACTCGCTGAGCCACGCCGCCCGCGACCACTGGATCGCCGAGCGTGTACTCGACTGGTCGGGCGTGCCCACTGTGCACATTCGCCCGACGCTCTTTTCCGAATGGCTAATTTTCCCTTGGGTGCTGGATCAGATCGTCAAGGAAAACAAGATAACGCTGCCGTACGGTAGCGGGCGGCACGCACCGATTGCCGCCGAGGATCAGGCCCGTGTGATCGCCAGGCTCCTGACCCAGCCGTCCGGTCATATCGGCAAGACCTACCCGCTGTGCGGCCCCGTCGAACTGAGCCATCAGCAAATTGCCGAGGAAATCAGCGCCATCGTCGGCCGCACCATTACCTACAGCCCGTCGACGCTGGAGGAGTATCGCCAGCACCTGCAGACCTACGATCTGCCGGAATTTGTCATCCAGCACTTCCTTGCAGTCGCTGTCGATTACCAGAACGGAATCTTTTCAGGAGTGGATGGCGTGATTGGACAAGTCACCGGTCAAGCACCACAAACGGTGGCTGACTTCGTACAGGCCAATCGCCAATTGTTCGAACAGTGACCGTGGCGAGCGTATGCGTCGTGTTCTTTTGAACCGCGCGTACGCCCAACGCCCTCAACAGCACCGCGTATTGCATTTCCCCCGGCCAAAACGCGCTTCCTGGCGTTCACGGAAAAACATCTCATAACTCATGACAGGCTCGCCCGGACGGTTGCGGGCCATTTGTGCCACGTAGTTGTCGTACTCGGGAACGCCCACCATCAATCGGGCGCTCTGACTGAACAATCTGGCGACCTGCTGCAGTTTGCGGAACATGGTTGATCTCTCTGTGAGCGTGGGACCTGGCCCATGAAACCGCGCTGATGTATCGGCAATGTGTCCACATCAGGCGCCTTTGTATGTTCAAGTATCCAGGCTCGCGCCCGATGGAACGCCGGCAACCCGCTACACTTTCCTCGCTCCGCCGCTGCACCAAAGCGGCCAAGACCCCTGACTTCTGATCTGGAGGTATCTCATGAGCGACAGCAGCGAACTCACCACCTTTACCGGCTGGGCCGCCACGGCAGCGGGCGCGCCACTGGAACCCTTTAGCTACGATCCCGGCCCGTTGGGCAACGATGAGGTGGAAGTCGCCGTGGAATATTGCGGCGTCTGCCACTCCGACCAGTCGCTGATCGACAACGATTGGGGCATCAGCCACTACCCGTTCATTCCCGGCCACGAGGTGGTCGGTCGTATCGTGCGGGTCGGCGAGCAGGTGCGCGGTCTGGAACTGGGGCAACGGGTGGGCATCGGTTGGTACAAGGGCAGCTGCATGCATTGCACGTCGTGCATCGAAGGCTCGCATAACCTGTGTCGCACCGTGCAACCGACCATCATCGGCAGCAACGGCGGCTTTGCCGACCGCATTCGCGCGCACTGGGCCTGGGCTCTGCCGATCCCGGCGGGGCTCGATCCGGCGATGGCCGGGCCGTTGTTCTGTGCCGGTTCGACCGTGTTCAACCCGCTGGTGGAATTCGGCATCAAGCCCACCGACCGGGTCGGCGTGGTGGGCATCGGCGGTCTCGGTCACCTGGCGCTGCGCTTCCTCAACGCCTGGGGCTGCGAAGTCACCGCCTTCACCTCATCGCTGAGCAAGCAGGACGAAGCCAAGCGCCTGGGCGCGCACAAGGTGGTCGCCTCGACCGACACCGATGCGCTCAATGCCATTGCCGGTACCCTGGATTTTCTCCTGGTCACCGCCAACGCCAACCTCGACTGGACGGCCATGCTCGCCACCCTGCGCGGCAAGGGTCGCCTGCACTTTGTCGGTGTCGTGCCCGATGCCATACCGGTGCACGTGTTCAACCTGATTCCCCAGCAAAAAGTCTTGTCCGCCTCACCGGTCGGCTCACCGGCCAACACCGCGATGATGCTGGAGTTCTGCGCCCGCCATCAGATCCTGCCGCAGGTCGAGATGTTTCCCATGAGCCGGATCAACGAAGCCATCGATCATTTGCGCAGCGGCAAGGCACGCTACCGCGTGGTACTGGACGCCAGTCAGTGACAGGCGACGAACGAAGAGAAAGGGCCGCTTATTCAAGCAGCCCTTTTTTTGCCCTCAGGGATTAGCCACCTGCGCAGGCAACGCTGGCATATGCGGGTCATTCCAGGTGAACCGATAGGCTTTGCCAGCCTCTTGCGGCAGGCATTTGCCGTTATCGGCATCCGCGCCCACGATCGACCAGTTCGCCCGGGAATTTTCACCCAGTTCACGGGCCGCTTCGGGCTTGAAGCACTGGTTCAGTACGTCATCCGGCACCAAAGCGTAGGCCTTGGGGTGTTCGCGCAGATACTGCGCAGCCTTCTCGATGGAGGAGTAATCCATGCCGAAATGCACGATCGGTTGACGGGCAAACAACCAGTGCCCTTCCTCCCAGTTGACCAGCACCAGATCGGCGCCTTGGGTCATGGTCGCAGCCTGCGCCATGAGCACCTGATCAATGTTGGTGCCTTCCTTGAGCGGTTCGATGAAACCACGGGCGAACCACAACGCGAACCAGGTTGCCACCAGTGCCGGGAACACCCGACGCAAACGCGGGTGCCGTTTGAACCAGCGCTTGAGCAGCCACGGGATCAACGGCGCGGCGACCAGCACCAGCCCAGGCAGCGCCGGGTAGATGTACAACTTGCGCTTGCCAGTGCTGATGCAGAAAAACAGCACCACCAGCACCACCCAACCGAGCAATACCAACACCCGACCATCGCGTTTTTGCAACTGCCGGCGCCAGGCGGGCACCAGCCATGGCAGCACCAGCACCAATGGCAGCCAGTACTGCGGAATCACGTTGGTGAAGAAATACCAGAACGGTTCGCGGTGATGCCACGCAGCGGCATAGCGGCCTGCGGTCTGGTGCAGGAGGATCTCCCGCGCATAGGCAATTTCGTCGGCGCTGCCATTGACGATGATGGACAAGGCCAGGGGCAACAGCCAGATCGCGATGGCGCCAAGCATCAGCGCAAACCCGAGCAACCACTTGCGCGCATCGCCGGGCATCGCCACCACGCCGGGCCAGCCTTTGCGCACCGCATAGGCGTATGGAATCAGCAACAGCGCCGGCAGGAAACCCACG
This sequence comes from Pseudomonas sp. GL-B-12, assembly GCF_019955895.1. Lineage (NCBI taxonomy): Bacteria > Pseudomonadati > Pseudomonadota > Gammaproteobacteria > Pseudomonadales > Pseudomonadaceae > Pseudomonas > Pseudomonas sp. GL-B-12. The sequence goes on along the minus strand of NZ_JAHBCX010000013.1, from coordinate 92,464 downwards.
CCTTTGGTGATCACGCCAATGCCCATGGCCGCACAACCCGCGTAAAACCAGCGCCACGCAGGTCCCAGCAGCAGGTGTCGCGCCAGACCGTACAGGCCCAGGGAGCTGAACAGAATCAAAAGGCTGTCGATCTGCCCGGTGCGCAGGATGCTGTAGGTCTGGTACGTCGCCAGGTACAACAGCGCGGCGTTGCGCCCGGTACGCTGGGTCCACAGGCGACGGCCCAGGTCATAGACCATCGCCGTGACCGTCACCGCCGAAAACAGCCCCGGGATATAAAGGGCGATGTTGGGTTTGCCGGTCAGCCAGGTGAAGAACGCCACCGTCCACATGAAAATCGGCGGCTTGTCGCCATAGATTTCGGCGGCCCGGTGCGGGATCAGCCACGAGCCGTTTTGCAGCATCTCCAGTGCGACGCCGAGGAAACGCTCTTCGTCCACATTCTGTGCCTGGCGCAGCCCCATTCCCGCGCCGATCAGCAACAGGGCAAGCAGCATCAGGCCCAGGCATTCGACCCTGGGCGACAACGATCTACGCATGGTTTATTCCTTCACGCTTCTGCTTTTGGCAATCAATTGCAGGTTGCGGAAATAGACGATGGAGCCAAACGCCTGACCAGCGATGAACACCGGGTCCTGGCGGTAGATGGCGTAGGCGAGCAACAAGGTACTGCCGACGATGCTCAGGTACCAGAAGTTGGTCGGGATCACGCTGCGTTTCTTGTACTCGCTGTACAACCACTGCAGGACAAACCGTCCGGTAAAGGCCACCTGCCCCGCAAAGCCGACGATCAGCCACAGGGTTTCACGAGACAACATCATCCTTCGATCTCCTGGGCAATGGTGTTCAGCCGCGTGCGCTTGATCAGCCACCAGACACCGAACAAATCGAGAATGCCGACCAGTGCGCGGTCGATGTTGCCGTATTTCGACACCCCGGCCGTGCGCGGCCGGTGGTTGACCGGATGGACGATCATGCGGCCGTTATGGCGCTGGATCAGCGCTGGAATATAGCGATGCATGTGGTCGAAGTACGGCAGGCGCAAGAACGCCGCGCGCTCGATCAGCTTCAGGCCGCAACCGGTGTCCGGGGTGGCGTCCTTGAGCAGGCGGCGGCGCAGGTTGTTGGCGAAACGCGAGGCGTAACGTTTGCTCGCCGTGTCGCGGCGATTGACCCGGTGCCCGGCAACCAGTTGCACGTCAACCTTGCCCGGTTCGCCGCGCACCAGCGCCAGCATGCCGGGGATGTCCGCCGGGTCGTTCTGCCCGTCGCCATCGAGGGTCGCCAGCCACTGCCCGCGGGCCTCACGGGCGGCGTGGTACAGCGAGGTGCTCTGTCCCAGCGAACGTTCGTGATGCAGGATGCGCAGGGTGTTCAGGCCGTTCTGGCGGATCTGCCGCAATTCCTGCAGGGTCGCATCGGTGCTGCCATCGTCGACGACGATGATTTCGTACGATTCAGCGGCCAATGCGACGCGGATTTCCTCAAGCAATGGCTTGAGGTTGTTCGCTTCGTTTTTGGCGGGAATCAGTACGGATACAAAAATGTCTTGGCTCATGGGGTCTCTCTCGCCCTTTTGATTTTTTCGAGATCAGAGGCGAATGCTTCAAATCTGATAGAACTGCCGATACCACTTCACAAACTCGCCGACGCCGGTTTCGAGCGTCATCTGCGGGCTGAAGCCCACCCACTCGGCCAGTGCCGAGATATCGGCCCAGGTCTTGACCACATCACCGGCCTGCATCGGCATATAGTTGCGCCGGGCCTGCGTGCCCAGGGCGGATTCCAGGCAGTCGACGAAATCCAGCAACGCCACCGGCATGCCACGCCCGATGTTGAAGAGCCTGTTTACCCCGGCGGCGGAGCCTTCCGGCACCGGTGGCTTTGGACGTAGTCGGGCGATACCTTCGACAATGTCGTCGACGTAGGTAAAGTCGCGCGACATCTGCCCCTCGTTGTAAATGTCGATGGGCAGGTCTTTGAGGATGGCGTCGGTAAACTTGAACAGCGCCATGTCCGGGCGGCCCCACGGACCGTAGACGGTAAAAAAGCGCAGGCCACTGGCTTTCAATCCGTACAAGTGGCAATAACTTTCGGCCAGCAGTTCATTGGCGCGCTTGGTGGCAGCGTACAACGAAACGGGATGCTCGACAGGATCCTCGACACTGAACGGCATTTTGCTGTTGGTGCCGTACACCGAACTGCTCGAGGCGTAGATCAGATGCTCGGGGCGATGGTGCCGACAGGCTTCCAGCACATTGAGGAAACCCACCAGGTTCGATTGCGCATAGATATCCGGGTTGTCCAGCGAGTAACGCACCCCGGCTTGAGCAGCCAGATGCACCACTTCGGTAAAACGGTGTTCTTGAAACAGGCTCATCAGGGCCGGTTTGTCGACGATGTCCATCTTCCGGAAACGAAAACCCGGCAAAGTTTCCAGCACCTTGAGGCGTGCGTGCTTGAGCTCCACGTCGTAGTAGTCGTTGAGGTTGTCGATACCGACAACCTCCTGACCCTCGCCGCACAAGCGCTGGACCGTATGAAAACCGATGAAACCGGCCGCACCGGTGACCAGAACGGTCATTGGGCGCACGCCTGCGACTGCGCCGCGATCGGCGCGAGATTACTGATCCAGACCCTCGTCAGCTTCATATGTAGCTCCTGCTTATGGCGTCATTCGCGCACGGTTTCGTTGTGAAGCTTATAAAACAGAAACATTTCAGTTTCGATAACGCCGTGCGCAACCTCAGCAAAAAAAACAATATCTGGCCGAAACAGCCGCTATTATCTGGCCGAATCGTCATGTGGCTTGTAAAACCGGAACAAACCGATATCCACGGTCTTGATGTATTGCGTGGCCCAATCCGGTTTGACGGTACGATCATGGAAATACAGGGCACCCTGCGTGCGGTCCGGCAGTTCCTTGTTCAGGGCCTTGCGCGCGATTTCCTTGGCCATCGCGTAAGGCACCTCTTCCTGCACCGAATCGGATTTGCCATCACACCACCAGGAAAACTGGCAACTCTTGGTCTCTGAACCCTGTTTGACCACTTTGCACACCGTGTCCGGAAAGCCCTCATGCCCCAGACGATTCATGACCACGTTGGCCACTGCCTCCATGTCGGCGATGTCCTTGCCCCTGGCTTCCCAGTAAATGGAGCGGGCCAGGCACGTGATCGCGTCGTCCAGCGGCGCGACACCCGCCGGGTCGACGGCCTGGACTTCGGACGGGGTAATCGCTTCAGCCTTGGGCACCGGTGCGGGGTTGTTGTTCTCGGCGGCTTTCTGTTCCAGCACCTCGGCCTTGTTCTCGGCCGCTTGCTGCTTTTGCGCTTGATCCGCAGCGGACACCGGGCTGGCAAGCAACGTGAGAGCGAGGCAGGTGGCGATCCAGTCGAGGCGCATGGTCGGTGTCACTCGGTGAGCGATTCGATTCAGTCTAGTAGTGAAATGATTTCGCCCACCCCACTACACTCTGGATAAATCCGTTGTCCTGGATGGACCAACTTCGCGCATCATGGGCGCAATCTGCTCAAGGGGATATTCATGGGTTTCATCTCATCCGCAATGCGTTTGACCGGTTTGTCTCTGGGCCTGGTATTCGCCGCCCACGCCGTGGCGGCGGACGAAGCGCAATTGGTCGAATCGATCAACGTCTACCGCAGCCAACTGCAGCGCTGTGCAGGCCAGGTTTCATCGGAACTTCCGCCGTTGTCGGCCGACCCACGCCTGGTGCTGACCGCCTCGAGCATCGGTAATCTGCAGCAGGCGATGGCCACTGCCGGTTATCCCATGAAGAATGTGCAAGCCATCAGCCTGTCCGGGCCTCGCGATGCCGCCTCGGCGATGAAGGCGATTCAGGAGAGTTTTTGCCAGATCGTCCTCGACCCGCAATTCGTCGATGTCGGCGTCAGCCGCCAGGACAATCAGTGGCGCATCGTCGTGGCGCGGCCACTGCTGAGTTCACGCTTGGGCGACTGGCAGACCGAGGGCCAGAAGCTGCTCATCGAACTCAACGCCGCACGGGCCAAGCCGCGTCAATGCGGCACCCAGTCTTTCAATGCGACCGCGCCGCTGGCCTGGAACGCCACGCTGGCCACCGCCGCCGAAGGCAACTCGCGCTCCATGGCCAACAACAACTACTTCGATCACAAGGACCGCGATGGCCGCACCCCGGGCGACCGCGCAGAACTGGCCGGCTACAACTTCCAGCAGATCGGCGAAAACATCGCCGCCGGGCAGGACAGCGTACGCAAGGTGGTCGAAGGCTGGCTGACCAGCCCTGGCCACTGCGCCAACCTGATGAACCCGCAGTTCCGCGAACTGGGCGCGGCGTATGCGACCGACCCGAAGAGCGATGCGGGGATTTACTGGACGGCGATGTTTGGGGCTCAGTGAGTGCCATAGCCCCCGAAGCGATTGCATTGGGGGCTATTTGTGGTCGACGAACACGTCGAAGAGCGGAGTAACTTTACAAAAAGAAAGATCCTTCTGAAGGAAATTTCTGAAATATGAAAAACCACACATGAAGTCTTGAAATTTCAAAGCTCAATAAATATACCTACCCCTTACGACACCATTTCGAATAACAATTTCGACTTCAAAGCAAGGGTCCTATGAAAAACGCAATATCACCTACAAGAAATGAAAACTTTTCTGACTGGTATCAACAAGTGATTACCCAGTCGGAAATGGCTGAGAACTCTCCAGTTCGAGGTTGCATGGTTATCCGTCCTTGGGGGTATGGCATATGGGAGCAAATTCAACGAGAACTTGATAAGAAAATCAAAGACACAGGACATTCAAACGCATATTTTCCACTTTTGATTCCATTATCCTTTCTTCAAAAAGAAGCCGAGCATGTTGAAGGCTTTGCCAAAGAGTGCGCAGTTGTAACTCATCACCGCCTCGAAAAATCAACGGATGGAGCGCTTACTCCCGCTGGAACACTAGAAGAACCGTTGATCATCAGGCCCACCAGTGAAACGGTCATCGGTGCATCCTTTTCACGATGGGTACAAAGCTATCGGGATCTGCCTTTGCTTATCAATCAATGGGCGAACGTACTGCGCTGGGAAATGCGTCCCCGGATTTTCCTGCGCTCATCGGAGTTCCTATGGCAGGAAGGTCACACCGTTCACGCAACTCATGATGAGGCCTTGGTCGAAACGCTAAAGATGTTGGATATCTATGAGCGCTTTACTACCGAGCACCTGGCCATACCAGTAATCAAGGGCGAAAAGTGCTCTTGGGAACGTTTTCCGGGCGCCGTCAGCACCTACACCATTGAAGCGATGATGCAAGACGGCAAGGCCCTGCAAGCAGGTACTTCTCATTTTTTAGGCCAGAACTTCGCACAGAGTTCAGACATCCGCTTCGTGAACAAAGAAGGGATAAAAGAACTGGCATGGACCACGTCTTGGGGAGTATCCACGCGACTGATCGGCGCGATGATCATGGCCCATGGTGACGATGATGGACTAGTACTCCCGCCCCTCGTGGCACCGACGCAGGTCGTCATTATCCCGATCGTGCGCAACGAACAGAATGCAGATGCCATTCATGACTACTGCAAAAAACTGCAAAAGCAAATTTGTCGGAAAAAACTGAAAGGGCAAAACCTTCGGGCCAGTGTTGATTGGCGGGACATGAACAGTGGCGAAAAAAAGTGGTACCACATCAAGCGTGGCGTCCCTGTCCGGATCGAGATTGGCATAAAGGAACTGGAGCAAAATGTGGTGTCCTATTCCTGTCGAAACAACTGCAAAATCCTCCTGAAACTTGACACTGAAGATTTAGTTAATAACATCTCGAAAACACTGGCCACCCTTCAAAAAGACATGTTAGAGGCGGCACAGAAGAGATTGTCCGACAACACCACAACGGTCACTACTCTGGACGAATTCAAAAAGCACTTCAAACAGAACGCAAAACTTAGCGCCTTTGTTCTCGCCCCCTTCAGCGAAGACAACAAAGTTGAACAAGCCATCGGAGAGCTTGGAGTAACCGTTCGCTGTATTCCGCTAAAACAACCTGGAATCTCCGCAACCTGTTTATTCACCGGCCGAAAAACGAACACGTGGGCACTTTACGCAAAGTCATATTGATCCCTGATCACCTACAGCCCCGCTATTGCGGGGCTGTATTGTTTCCAGAGAAGCCAACTTTCCGCCTGTTTTGTAAAAAATCACACCGCCTTTCCAACAAAAAAAAAAACCGAAGCCCTGTCATGGGCTCCGGGTTCCATTTTTCGCAATAAACCTCAGTGGCTACTCATCCCGGCCGCATGCATCAACATCCGCAATGCCCCCGCCACCACTCCCAGCGCAACCACGCTGCCCAGCCAGATCACCACCAGCCATCCCAGGCGCTTGTACCAGCGCGCAGGTGCCGTTTGATTCGTTTCAATGGTAGCCATCGCCAATCCTCACTTTGCCGCGGAACACGTAGTAGCTCCAGACCGTGTACATCAGGATGATCGGCAGGATGAACAGCGCGCCGATCAGGATGAACAACTGGCTGGTCGGCGGTGACGCCGCTGCCCACAGGCTGATCGAAGGCGGCACGATGTTCGGCCAGATGCTGAACGCCAGGCCGATGTAGCCCAGGAACACCAGCATCAGGGTGAAGGCGAACGGCCAATGGGTGTGGCGTTGGCGCAGGGTCTTGAGCAAACCGAACATCGCCAGCAAGGCCAGCACCGCGAGGCCACCGAACACCACCAGGTGCGCATGGGCAAACCAGCGGGTGGCGATTTCCGGATGCAGGATTGGCGTCCACACACAGATCACCCCGATCACCGCCAACAGCAGCCAGGCCAGGGGCCGGCTGAACAGGCGCATCCGCGATTCCAGCATGCCTTCGGTCTTGACCAGCAGCCAGGTGCTGCCAAGCAAAGCATAAGCGACGATCAGACCGACTCCGCAGAACAGCGGAAACGGTGCCAGCCAGTCCAGCGAGCCACCGGCGAACTGGCGGTCGACCACCGGGATGCCGGCGATGTAAGCACCGATCACCACGCCCTGGGAGAAGGTCGCCAGCAGCGAGCCGCCGATGAACGCCATGTCCCAGACATGCCGCTTTTCAGGGCTGGCCTTGAAGCGAAACTCGAACGCTACGCCGCGAAAGATCAAGCCGCACAACATCAGGATCAGCGGCAGATACAACGCTTCCAGAATCACCGAATAGGCCAGCGGGAATGCGCCATACAGCGCCGCGCCGCCCAGCACCAGCCAGGTCTCGTTGCCGTCCCAGACCGGTGCCACGGTGTTCATCATCACATCGCGCTCCTTCGCATCCGGGATCAGCGGAAACAGAATGCCCAACCCCAGGTCGAAGCCGTCCATGATCACGTACATCATCACGCCGAAGGCGATGATCACGCCCCAGATCAGCGATAAATCGATACCTTGAATACCCATGACTCAACTCCCTTCCTTCAATTGACGCGGGCGTCGGTTTCGAAGATTTCAGCGTCGGCGGACAGCGGCCGGCGCGGTGTGATGACCTGATCGGAATGCCCGTCGACGGGATGCCCGCGATGCGGCTGCGGCCCTTTGCCAACCAGTTTCATCATGTAGCCGATGCCCACCGTGAACACCGAGAAATAGATCACCACGAACAGCGCCAGCGAGATGCTCAACTGCGCGACACTGTGGTTCGACGCGGCATCGGCGGTGCGCAGCAGGCCGTACACCACCCACGGCTGGCGCCCGACTTCGGTGGTGATCCACCCGGCCAGCATGGCGATCAGACCACTTGGCCCCATCCACAACATCAGGCGCAGGAACCAGCGATTGCGGTAGATGGCACCGCTGCGACGCAGGACCAGCCCAAGCACGCCGGCCAGCACCATCAACATGCCCAGCCCGGCCATGACGCGGAAACTCCAGAAGACCACCGTCGCATTGGGCCGGTCCTCTTTCGGGAAGCTTTTGAGCGCCGGGATCTGCTTGTCGAGGCTGTGGGTCAGGATCAGGCTGCCGAGGTACGGAATCTCGATGGCATATTTGGTCTTCTCGGCCTGCATGTCGGGGATGCCGAACAGCACCAGCGGCGTCGCTTCATTGCCGTTGTTTTCCCAGTGCCCTTCGATGGCCGCGATCTTCGCCGGTTGATGTTCCAAGGTGTTCAAGCCGTGGGCGTCACCGACCACCGCTTGGATCGGCGCGACGATCAATGCCATCCACAACGCCATCGACAGCATCTTGCGCACTTGCTTGGTGTCGTTGCCGCGCAGCAGATGCCACGCTGCCGACGAGCCGACAAAGAACGCAGTGGCCACGAACGCGGCAATTGCCATGTGCGCCAGGCGGTACGGGAACGACGGGTTGAACACGATGGCCAGCCAGTCCAGCGGCATCACCCGACCGTCGACGATCTCGAAGCCCTGGGGCGTTTGCATCCAGCTGTTGGACGCAAGAATCCAGAAGGTCGAAATCAGCGTGCCGATGGCGACCATGACCGTCGAGAAGAAGTGCAAGCCGCGCCCTACCCGGTTCCAGCCGAACAGCATGACCCCGAGGAAACCGGCCTCGAGGAAGAACGCCGTGAGCACTTCATAGGTCAGCAAGGGCCCGGTGATGCTGCCGGCGAAATCGGAGAAGCGGCTCCAGTTGGTGCCGAACTCGTAGGCCATGACCAGCCCCGAGACCACGCCCATGCCGAAGTTGACGGCGAAGATCTTCGACCAGAAATGGTAGAGATCGCGGTAGGTGTCGTTGTGGGTCTTCAGCCAAAGCCCTTCGAGCACCGCCAGGAAACTGGCCAGCCCGATGGTGATGGCGGGAAAGATGATGTGGAACGAAACCGTGAACGCGAATTGCATGCGCGCCAGGTCCAGTGCCTCCAGGTTAAACATGTCGATATCCTCATCGCGGCTGAAAAACGGCGGCACACGGCCGGGCCACCGTCAGGCCGGGGGGCCTGCAGCCAACACAAGTCGAAAGGGTTACGCGAGCGGCATCGGGCCGCCCCCGGTGTCAGGCGGCGGAAGTCGAAATCAGGTTGCTGGCCTTCGCCTGTTCCAGCCGGATGGCGATGAACTTGGAAGTCGGGGTGAAGGTGCGGTCACCGTAACTTTCCAGCGGCACCAGCGGGTTGGTCTCGGGGTAGTACGCCGCCGCCTGACCGGCAGGAATGTCGTAGGCGATCAGGGTGAAACCGCTGACCCGACGCTCGCGTTCGTCGTCCCACAGCGCCACCAGGTCGACCTTCTGCCCAGGTTCAAAGCCCAGCCGGCGAATGTCCTGCTCGTTGGCGAACACTACGTCGCGCATGCCGTACACCCCGCGATAGCGGTCATCCAGGCCGTACAGCGTGGTGTTGTACTGATCGTGGGAGCGCATGGTCTGCAGGATCAGGTGCGGCTTGACCGCCAGGTTGCGCACGCCCTCGCTGATCAGGTGCTCCGGCAACACGCTCGGGGTGAACTGAGCCTTGCCGCTGGCGGTTTTCCAGATGCGCTTGGCCGCATCATTGGGCATGTGGAAACCGCCCGGATGCAGCAAGCGCCGGTTGAAATCCTCGAAGCCGGGAATGGTGTCGGCAATCATGTTGCGGATGCGGCCGTAGTCGCCGATGGCCCAGTTCCAGTCGATCGGGTGCTTGCCCAGGGTCGCGGCGGCGATGCCGGCAATGATCGCAGGCTCGGAGCGCAGGTGTTTTGACTTCGGCTTCAGTTGCCCGTGGGAGATATGGATCATGCTGAAGGTGTCTTCCACGGTCACGCCTTGCGGCCCTTCGGCCTGAATGTCGATGTCGGTGCGACCCAGGCACGGCAGGATCAGCGCTTCGCGGCCGGTGACCAGATGGCTGCGGTTAAGCTTGGTGGCGATGTGCACGGTGAGGTCGCATTTGCGCAACGCGGCGTGGGTGCGCGGTGTGTCGGGGGTGGCCTGGGCGAAGTTGCCGCCCAGAGCGATAAACACTTTCGAACGCCCCTGCTCCATCGCGCCGATCGCCATCACGGTGTTGTGGCCATGCTCGCGCGGCGGCTTGAAGGAGAAGCGTTTTTCCAGGGCATCGAGCAAGTCCGCAGGCGCCAGTTCGTTGATGCCCATGGTGCGGTCGCCCTGCACGTTACTGTGACCACGCACCGGCGACAGCCCCGCGCCGGGGCGGCCGACGTTGCCACGCAGCAGCATCAGGTTGATGACTTCCTGCAGCGTCGGCACCGAATGCGTGTGCTGGGTCAGGCCCATCGCCCAGCACATGATCACCCGCTTGGACCGGGCGTACATGCGGGCGGCGAGTTCGATGTCAGCCAAAGTCATGCCCGACTGCTGCTCGATGTGCTCCCAACTGGTGGCGTCGACTTCGCCCAGGTAGGTACCCATTCCCGAGGTGTGTTCGGCGATGAACGCATGGTCGAACACCGGCTCGCCGCCGCTGACCTGAGCTTCGCGCTCCCACTGCAACAGGAACTTGACCATGCCGCGCATGACCGCCATGTCACCGCCCAGTGCCGGGCGGAAGTACGCGGTGTTGGTGGGCTCGGAGCCGTTCAGCAGCATTTCGATCGGGTGCTGTGGATGCTGGAAGCGTTCCAGTCCGCGCTCCTTGAGCGGGTTGATGCAGATCACCTGCGCACCGCGCTTGACCGCTTCACGCAACGGTTCGAGCATGCGCGGGTGGTTGGTGCCGGGGTTCTGGCCGATGACGAAGATCGCATCGGCATGCTCCAGGTCGTCAAACACCACGGTGCCTTTGCCCACGCCGAGGCTTTCGATCATGCTCACCGCGCTGGCTTCGTGGCACATGTTCGAGCAGTCCGGGAAGTTGTTGGTGCCGTAGGCCCGGACGAACAGCTGATAGAGAAAGGCGGCCTCGTTGCTGGCCCGGCCCGAGGTGTAGAACTCGGCCTGATCCGGCGATTCCAGCGCATTGAGGTGCCGGGCGATCGTCGCGAACGCTTCGTCCCAGGTGGTTTCCACGTAGCGGTCGGTGACCGCGTCATAGCGCATCGGGTGGGTCAGGCGGCCCTGATACTCCAGCCAGTAATCGCTCTGTTCGGCCAGCGCCGAGACGCTGTATTTGTTGAAGAAGGCCGGGTCGACCAAACGCCCCGTGGCTTCCCAATTAACCGCCTTGGCGCCGTTCTCGCAGAACTTGACCATGCCGTTTTCCGGCGACTCGCCCCAGGCGCAACCGGGGCAGTCGAACCCGCCATTCTGGTTGGTCTTGAGCATGGCGCGAATGTTCTTCAGCGCGTTTTCACTGCCCAGCCAGTTTTTGGTAACAGCGATCAGCGCACCCCAACCAGCGGCGGCACCTTTATAGGGTTTGTAGCGGTCGACTTGAGACATGGTACTTCTCCGTGACAATGCACACAGGCTTCGACCTGATTCAGGTCTTTGTTCGATGACGGAGAAAGAATATGAATGGCGTTTAATTATTGTCTAATCGCTATTTATGACCACATTATCGAAACGCTCTATCACGGTTTTATTACCTTGTTTTTCAATGACTTGAAATCACTTAAAGCTCTTTTAATCACGAAATAAAGTTCATCATAGATCCGCTCGATCACCCGGTCATCAATAGTGATTGGACGCCCGTTGAAGTTGCTCTTAGCCTGCGCTCAACAAGTCCGTCAGTGACGGAAATCCCATACAAAAAAGCGCCAAGCGAGGGTGTCATGTCAGAACGAGTCTTGATCGATGGCTACTCCCGGCGCGTGGACTATCTGCGGATGTCGGTCACCGACCGCTGCGATTTCCGTTGCGTCTATTGCATGGCCGAGGACATGCAGTTTCTGCCGCGCCAACGGGTGCTGACTCTGGAAGAGATTTACCAGATTGCCGAAAGCTTCGTGGCGCTGGGCACCCGCAAGATCCGCCTGACCGGGGGCGAGCCGTTGATCCGTCCGGGCGTGGTGCAACTGTGCGAGAAGATCGCCGCCCTGCCCGGCCTGCGTGAACTGTGCATGACCACCAACGGTTCGCAGCTGGCCAGACTGGCCGAGCCGTTGTTCGAAGCCGGGGTCAAGCGCCTCAACATCAGCCTCGACTGCCTGGACCCGCAACGTTTTCGCGAACTGACCCGCACCGGTGACCTGGCGCAGGTGATCAAGGGCATCGACGCCGCCAACCAGGCCGGATTTCGCAACACCAAGCTCAATTGCGTGGTGATGAAAGGCCGCAATGACCATGAGATCAATGATCTGGTGAGCTTCGCCATCGACCGTAACCTCGACATTTCCTTCATCGAGGAAATGCCGTTGGGCACCATCGATGAACACAGCCGCGCCGAATCGTTTTTCGCAAGCGCCCAGGTCCGCGAACGCATCGCCGAACGCTACACTTTGATTGATTCCGCCGAGTCAACCCAGGGTCCGTCGCGCTACTGGCGCCTGGCCGAGGCGCCGCAGATTCGCCTGGGGTTCATCTCGCCCCACAGCCACAACTTTTGCGGCACCTGCAATCGGGTGCGGCTGACCGTGGAAGGACGCCTGCTGTTGTGCCTGGGCAATGAACACTCGGTGGATCTCAAGGCTGTCCTGCGCAGCCACCCCGGACAGCCCGAGCGCCTGGAAAAGGCCATTATCGAGGCAATGAAACTCAAGCCATATCGACACAACTTCGAAGTGAACGACGATGTTCAGGTTGTTCGCTTCATGAACATGACGGGCGGCTGAAACCCATGATTGTGAGACCCAAACCCAACCTGATCGGCGTGTTGACGTCCCTCAAGGGTTCGATTGCCAAACGCATCGCCTGGCGCAGCCTGATGGTGACGCTGCTCGCCTCGGCCATCGTGCTCATCGAAACCCTGCACCCCAGTTACTTTTCCAAGGTCAGTGCCACGCCCTTCACGCTGCTGGGTTTGTCGTTGTCGATCTTCATGAGCTTTCGCAACAACGCCTGCTACGACCGCTGGTATGAAGCGCGCAAGGCCTGGGGCGATGTGATTGTGGAAGTCCGCTCGATGATTCGTGAAACCCTGGTAATCAAGGACACGGCTGAACGCCACACGATCCTCAGCAACCTTTGCGGCTTCGCCCATGCCCTCAACGCGCGCCTGCGCCAGGAAAACGAAATGGCTGCCAGTGGCGACTGGCTGCACCCGATGCCCAAGGGCAACTCCACGGACATCAGCGGGCAGATACTGATGCAGGTCGGTCAACAGTGCTCGACACTCAACGAGTCCGGGGCGATCAACGACTGGCGCTACACGCTCATGGCCAACCATCTGGCCAGCCTGACCCATGCCCAGGCTGTCTGTGAACGGATCAAGAACACCCCGCTACCCTTCCCCTACACCCTGCTGCTGCACCGCACCATCTACCTGTTCTGCATCCTCTTGCCGTTTGCCATGGCCGAACCCCTGGGCTGGCTGACACCGATTTTCACCGCGATTGTCAGCTACACCTTTTTCGGCCTGGATGCGATTGCCGACGAGCTGGAAGACCCGTTCGGCCGAGATGAAAACGACCTGCCCACCGACGCCATCGTGCGCAACATCGAGCGCGATGTGCTGGCGGCCCTGGGCGTGACGGAATTGCCGCCACAACTGGAGCCGGTGGATTTTGTGTTGAACTGATATTCAGGACAAACGCAAAACCTGTGGGAGCGGGCTTGCTCGCGAAGGCGGTGGGTCAGTCGACATTTCTGTTGGATGTGCCGGCCCCTTCGCGGGCAAGCCCGCTCCCACAGTATGTTTGCGGTATTCAGAACAGCTCGCTGAAGGGTATGAACCGCGCCATGTCGCCCTCTTCCAGTGTGCAGCCTTCCGGCACTTCCACCAGCCCATCGGCCCAGGATGCGCCCAGCAATACGCCTGAGCTCTGGTTCGGATAGAGCACCAGGCGACCGGCTTCGAGTTTCGCCCGCTGGTACTCGCGGCGGCTCCCGGGTTTGGGCCAGGCAAAGCCGACACTCACCAGGAAGCTCAAAGGCTCGACGTCTTCGACGCCCTGAATCCGCAACAGATAAACCCGGGCCAACAGGCCGAAAGTGACCAGCGCCGATGTCGGATTACCCGGCAGGCCAATCACCGGCACGCGGCCGAAGTGGCCCACGGTCAATGGCTTACCCGGTTTGATCGAGAGTTTCCATAGCAACGGCTTGCCGCACTCGCGCAGCACCTGGCCGAGGCAGTCGGCGTCACCGGCGGACACGCCGCCCGTGCTGAGCATCAGGTCCGCCGTGTGTTGTAGCTGTTCGAGCTTGAGCCGCGTCTGGCGTGGCTCGTCGGGGAGAATGCCGGCATCGATGACCTCGCAACCCAACGCACTCAACCAATGGCTCAACAACGTGCGGTTGCTGTTGTAGATGCTGCCGGGCTTGAGTGGCGTGCCCGGCTCGACCAGTTCATCGCCGGTGGACAACAACGCCACCCGTGGTCGCCGCACGACCTGCACATGGGTGCAACCCTGCGCCGCCGCGACCGCCAGTTCGAACGGGCCGAGGCGCTTGCCGGCGCGCAGCAGCACATCGCCGGCGCGGTTCTCCTGGCCTTGCGGGCGAATGTTGCTGCCGGCGCTCAAGGGCTGCTTGAAGCGGATACGCCCGTCATCCAGTACCTCGGTGTTCTCCTGCATCTCCACGCAGTTGGCACCCGACGGAACCGGGGCGCCGGTGAAGATGCGCGCGCAGGTTCCCGGTGCCAGGGCTTCGGGGGCGTGACCGGCAAACACCTGCTGCGACACGCTCAGCGGTTCGCCGCCCCAACCGTCGAAATTCAGGGCATAGCCGTCCATGGCACTGTTCGGCCACGGCGGCAGATCAAGGGTCGCCATCAGGTCACTGGCCAACACCCGTTGCCTGGCGCCACTCAGCGGTACCGCTTCACTGTCTTCAATCCACTGCGCCTCGGCCATTGTCAGCAGCCGGTCGACGGCTTGCTCCACCGAGATCAGCGGTGAAGTGCTCATCCCCGTGTCCCGCAGGCTTGCACAGGCTTGAGGTGTGGTACGAAATTGCACGGCCGGTGGCGCGCGTCGAGTTGTTCAGCAAGGATGCCTTCCCACGCGGTGCGGCAAGCGCCCGTGGAACCTGGCAGGCAGCAGACCAGCGTGCCATTGGCCAACCCCGCCAGCGCCCTGCTCTGCACCGTGGAGGTGCCGATGTCGAGTATCGAAATCGCCCGGAACAGCTCACCAAAACCATCGATCTGTTTATCCAGCAAACAGGCCACTGCCTCCGGTGTGCTGTCGCGACCGGTGAACCCGGTACCGCCCGTGATCAGCACCACCTGGATGCCGTCGTCGGCAATCCAGTTCGCCACCTGCGCGCGGATCTTGTACAGGTCGTCCTTGAGCAGGTTGCGCTCGCTGAGGGTGTGGCCGGCTTCCAGCAAACGGCTGACGAGTAATTGGCCGGAGGTGTCATTGGCATATTCACGGGTATCGCTAACGGTCAGCACGGCAATATTCAGGGGTATAAACAATGCATCCGGTTTGACGCTCATGGGGTTCTCCGGCAGATATTAATTAAATAACCAAATTAAATAGCTAACGGAGACTAATTCGATCAATCAAGCCGTGTCTAATCACTCTAACCAACCAGACTATCGAGCCAATCTATCAATATAAAAAGACCAGAAACCACCTCAATGATAGAGCCCGTCGATAACCCCTTAGATAGCAGTGATTGGACGCACACCAAAGACAATGAGATCGTCCGCACCTCACGATTCCTGCCTCGCCTTGTGTCTTGCGCACCTGAGTCAATACTTACCCCTTCACTCCCCCGCCAGCAGGTGCCGTCATGGACATCAAACAACTCAAGTTCCTGATCGCCCTGGAGCAGACCCGCCACTTCGGCCAGGCGGCCGCGCGCTGCCACATCACCCAGCCCACGCTGTCGATGCGCCTGCGCAACCTGGAGGATGAACTGGACCTGGTGCTGGTCACCCGGGGCCAGCGCTTCGAGGGTTTTACCGAGGCCGGCGAACGCGTACTGGCGTGGGCCCGGACCCTGCTGGCCGCCCACGACGGGCTCTTCGCCGAGGCCGCCGCGTGCCGGGGCCAGCTCGTCGGCAACTTGCGCCTGGGGCTGGTGCCGCTGAGCAGCTTCAACCCGGTCACCTACATCCAGGGCCTGTCCCGCAGCTTTCCCGAGCTCAAGTACAGCCTGTCGTCCTTGAGTTCCGACCAGATCATCGAGGGCCTTGGCAACAACCAACTGGACCTGGGCGTGTGCTACCTCGATCACGTCAACCCGAGCTATTTCGAGTGTTTCGAGATCGGCGAGACCCGCGTCGGCCTGCTGTACGACAACCGCCACTTCCATTTCGACGGCACGCAAATGAGCTGGGAGGACGCCGCCGAACTGCCGTTGGGGATGCTCAGCAACGGCATGCACTACCGCAAGTCCATCGACCTGAGCTTTCGCAGCCGCGGACTGGACCCGCAGCCGATCCTCGAAAGCGACTCGACTTACCAGTTGCTGCAGGCAATTCACGAAGGTTTCTGCTGCGCGATCATGCCGCTGGACAGTGGCCTGGAGGAGCCCATCGAACACCTGTCGTTCATCGAATTGCCGGATGCCAGCGTGCTCGCGCCCCTGGGCCTGGTGATGCGCAAGACCGAACCGCGCTCGGCGATTGCCGAGAAGTGTTTCGCCGAAGCGCGAACGTTATTCAGCCGGACCCACTGATCAAGTTGCGGTTTTATATAAACCTGAACCGGACATGTTTGCCCAGTTTGATAGACATCACCAATCGGCGCATCGGAACAAGCGATTGGACGCGTTGAAAAGTTACCCGTAGCCTGAACTTAATTCAGCGCTTCGAGGTTCTTTTCATGTTGTGCAAAGTTGAACAAACCGATATTCGAAGCGACACCAACGCCCCCGCGCCCAAACCGCTGAGTGTGAACTTTCGCGAGTACGACAATGCCGCGTCAGTTTGTCAGGCGGCGCTGGCATCAGAGATTGCCCTGGCAATCACCTACAACGGTTTGAGTCAGGCCGTGATGATGGTGTCGCCGGGCAACCTCGAGGATTTCATCCGTGGTTTCAGCGTCAGCAACGACATCGTTGCGCACCAGAGCGAAATCTACGACCTGCGACTCACCCACTTCGACCAGGCCGTTCAAGCAGACGTGCAGATCTCCAGCCGCGCATTCTGGGCGCTAAAGAACCATCGCCGGCAAATCGCGGGCACCAGTGGCTGCGGACTGTGCGGTGTGGAAGCCTTGGAGCAGGCCCTGCCGAAACTGGAGATTCTCGATCCGGTTGCGCTGCCGCCCGCCGAGCATTTCATCGACATCCGCAAACGCATCGAACAGGCACAGCAAATGGCCCGCAGCAGCGGCGCACTGCACGCGGCGCTGTACTTCGACAGCGAAGGCAACGCGCTGATCTGCCGCGAAGACATCGGCCGCCACAACGCCCTGGACAAGTTGATCGGGGCCCTGCAACACGCCGGCATCGACAGCCGTTGCGGCTTCACCGTGGTCACCAGTCGTTGCAGCCTGGAACTGATTCACAAAGCCGTCAGGGCCAGGCTCGGCACGCTGGTCAGCCTGTCGGCGCCCACCGCCCTGACCGTGCAATGGGCAATCAAACATCGCCTCAACCTGATTCACGTCCCCCACCGCAACGCACCACGCATTTACAGCCCGGCATGATGCCTTCACCTGATCACCGCGCTGGCAAGCGCAGGAACCTCCCATGACAGACATTGCAGATGCATCGCCCGATGGCCTGACCCACCTCGACCACCAAGGTCGCACCAACATGGTCGATGTCAGCGAAAAAGCCCCGACGCAGCGTGAAGCCCAGGCCCAGGCCTGGGTGCGGATGCGCCCGGAAACCCTGAAGCTGATTCAAAGCGACGGCCACCCCAAGGGCGATGTATTTGCCGTGGCGCGGATCGCCGGAATCATGGCGGCGAAGAAAACCCATGAGCTGATCCCGCTGTGCCACACCCTGCTGCTCAGTTCGATCCACGTCGAACTCAAGGCCTGCACACCGGACAGCGTGAAAATCGTCGGCACCTGCCGTGTCGAGGGGCAGACAGGGGTCGAACTCGAAGCCCTGACCGCCGTCAGCGTGGCGGCGTTGACCCTCTACGACATGTGCAAGGCAGTGGACCGCGGCATGGTCATCGATGACATCCGGCTGCTCAGTAAACAAGGTGGCCGCTCCGGTCATTTCAAGTTCGAGGACGCACAATGATCCTGATCAATTACTTCGCCCGTTACCGCGAGCAGCTCAACCTGGGCGGTGAAAAACTGCCCCTGACCGGCAGCCTCAAGACCATCGAAGACGTGCGCCGATTGCTGATGGCTCGCGGTGAGCTGTGGAGCCATGTGCTCGGTGAAAACAACCTGATGTGTGCGCTGAACCAGGAGCTGTGCCATCCGGACCGGGTGATCGAGGACTACGACGAGATCGCCTTTTTTCCACCGGTCACCGGGGGTTGAGGCATGACGGTTCGGGTCCAGCGTGAAGTGTTTGACGTCGGCCAATTGATCGAAAGCCTGCAGGCGAACGATTCGGGGGTGGGTGCCGTGGTCAACTTCGTCGGCTACGTGCGCGAGATCAATCAGGGTGAGGCGGTCACCGGGTTGTTTCTGGAGCACTACCCGGGCATGACCGAACGCTCGCTGCAAACAATCATCGACAACGCCAGGGCCCGATGGCCACTGAGGTCCGTGGAAATCGTGCATCGTATCGGCCCGTTGTCGATCAGCGAGCCGATCGTGTTTGTCGGCGTCAGCAGCCCCCATCGTCAAGCCGCTTTCGAGGCCTGTGCGTTCATCATGGACTTCCTGAAAACCGACGCGCCGTTCTGGAAACGCGAAGACGTGGCGTGCGGCGCTCGCTGGGTCGATGCCCGTGACAGCGACCGCTCAGCCGTTGAGCGCTGGGCAGATACGCAGTGTCAGGCGGCTATGCAACGCGCGCCGGCGTAGCTACAGTCATTGGCTCAACGCTTTTCTGCACAAGGAATTTCCGCTTGAGCCCCACGCCCTCTCCGATCACGCAACAGGATGGGCCGCAGCCCCGGTCCATCAGCCTGCGCGAAGCCTTCCTGTTCTGGCTCAAGCTCGGTTTCATCAGCTTTGGCGGGCCGGCGGGGCAGATTTCGATCATGCACCAGGAGCTGGTCGAGCGCCGGCGCTGGATCTCCGAGCGGCGCTTTCTGCATGCCCTCAACTATTGCATGTTGCTGCCCGGGCCTGAGGCTCAGCAGTTGGCGACCTACATCGGCTGGCTGATGCACCGGACCTGGGGCGGTGTGATCGCTGGCGTGCTGTTTGTGTTGCCGTCGCTGTTCATCCTGATTGCGCTGTCCTGGGTGTACATCGCCTTTGGCGAAGTGCCCGTGGTCGCCGGATTGTTCTACGGGATCAAGCCTGCGGTCACGGCAATCGTGGTGCAGGCGGCTCACCGGATCGGCTCGCGCGCGCTGAAAAATGGCTGGTTATGGGGCATCGCCGCCGCGTCCTTCTTGGCCATCTTCGTGCTCAATATGCCGTTCCCATTGATCGTGCTCGGCGCGGCGGTCATCGGCTTTTTCGGCGGGCGTCTGGCACCGGAAAAATTCAGGACCGGTGGCCACAGCGCGGCGAAACAGTCCTTCGGTCCGGCCGTGATCGACGATGACACCCCAACCCCTGAACACGCCCGTTTCAGTGGCTTGAAACTGGCGCGCCTGGCCGTGATCGGTGCGATCTTGTGGACGCTGCCCATGGCCATGCTCACCGCACTGTTCGGCTGGGAAGGCACGCTGACCCAGATGGCCTGGTTCTTCACCAAGGCCGCGCTGCTGACCTTTGGCGGCGCCTACGCGGTGCTGCCGTATGTCTACCAGGGCGCGGTCGGCCACTACGCATGGCTGACGCCGACGCAGATGATCGACGGCCTGGCGCTCGGTGAAACCACGCCAGGTCCGTTGATCATGGTCGTCGCCTTCGTCGGTTTTATCGGTGCCTACGTGCTTCAGGTCTTCGGGCCGGATCAAGCGTTTGTCGCCGGTGCCGTGGCCGCCACGCTGGTGACCTGGTTCACCTTCCTGCCTTCATTCCTGTTCATCCTTGCCGGCGGGCCGTTGGTGGAATCGACGCACAACGAACTCAAGTTCACCGCGCCGCTGACGGCCATTACGGCCGCCGTGGTGGGCGTGATTCTCAATCTGGCCTGTTTCTTTGGCTACCACGTGCTGTGGCCCAAAGGCTTCGAAGGAGCACTGGACTGGCCTTCGCTGCTGATCGCGATGGTGGCGGGCATTGCATTGCTTCGATTTAAGCGTGGAGTGATCGAAGTGCTGATCGGTTGCGGGTTGATCGGCCTCGGTGTGCACCTGATGTCCTGAATCAAACATTTACACGCGCCCCAATCCTCCCTAGTATCCAGCCATCCCCGGATGGCTTGTCCTGCTCGCCACCGACGATTTCCGCCGCCGGAAACCTGCGCCATGCGTACTTTGCCGTCAGAACAGCAGTTGCTGAACCTCTCGAACCTGGCCACCTCGCTGCTGGCCGTGGACGGCATGGCATGAAGCGCATCGTCAACCTGCCCATGGCCCTGCGCCGCTCCAAACTGCGTCACTCCGCACGTCCGCCGGATAGCGCCCTGCTCGCCTGATCGGCGAGCCCCCTCCTTCGCTATCCCTGCGTTTGCTCAGCGTATGCAATCCCTGTAGGAGCGAGCCTGCTCGCTCCTACAGGTTGCGCACTTCGACTGGCTGGCATTGGGTTCTCCCAAATTTGCTTGGACACCGACATGACTCAACGTTGCAATTCCTACTACACCGCCACCCTCAACCAGGACACCGATTACCCGACGCTGCAAGGCCGGCACCGGGTTGACGTGGTGATCATCGGCGGCGGTTTCACCGGCGTGGCCACCGCCGTCGAGCTGGCGGAAAAAGGCCTGAAGGTCGCCATCGTCGAAAGCCACAAGATCGGCTGGGGCGCCACCGGACGCAACGGCGGCCAGGTCACCGGCAGCCTGTCGGGCGACGAGGCCATGCGCAAACAGATGCGCCGTACCATCGGTGATGACGTCGACGATTTCATCTGGAACCTGCGCTGGCGCGGGCACCAGATCATCCAGCAGCGCGTGGAAAAGTACGGCATCGCCTGCGACCTCAAGCACGGCCACCTGCACGCGGCGTACAAACCCGCGCACATGGTCGGCTTGCGCAAGGATTACGAAGAGGCGGTGCACCGTGGCATGGGCGACGAGGTCAGCCTGCTCGACCGCAGCCAGGTGCGCGACCTGCTGCAAAGCAACCTCTACCACGGCGCGATCAAGAACACCCGCAACATGCACCTGCATCCGTTGAACCTGTGCATCGGCGAGGCTCGCGCAGCCGAAAGCCTCGGTGCGTTGATCTTCGAGAATAGCGAAGTGCTGGAGATCATCCATGGAGACACGCCGGGTGTACGCACGGCCCAAGGACAGATCGACGCCAACCAGGTGCTGCTGGCCGGCGACGTCTACCACAAACTGGAACCGGGCAAGCTCAAGGGCAAGATTTTCCCGGCCATGGGCGGCATCGTCACCACCGAGCCACTGGGCGATCTGGCCAGACAGATCAACCCTGAAGACCTGGCGGTCTACGACTGCCGTTTCGTACTCGACTACTACCGCCTCACCGCCGACGGTCGCCTGTTGTTCGGTGGCGGCGCCAACTACAGCGGCAAGGATTCACGGGACATCGCCGCCGAGTTGCGCCCGTGCATCGAGCAGACCTTCCCGGCGCTCAAAGGCGTGGCCATCGATTACCAGTGGAGCTGCGCGATGGGCATCGTGATCAACCGCATCCCGCAACTGGGCAAGCTGTCGGACAACGTCTGGTATTGCCAGGGCTACTCCGGCCACGGCATCGCCACCACCCACATCATGGGCGAAATCATGGGTCTGGCGATCACAGGAAAACTGGAACAGTTCGACACCTTCGCCGCCTGCAAGCACATCCGCGTGCCCATGGGCGACCTGCTCGGCAACCCGATGCTCGCCGCCGGCATGTGGTACTACCAGATGCTTGAGCGATTGCGCTGAGGTTGTTGGTCAGCACATTCAGCATGGATGCTGCCTGGGCTGGCCTCTTCGCGAGCAGGCTCGCGAAGAGGCCGGTATATTCAATACATCTGCCAGCAAAAAATCCTCAAGCCTGCACCACCTCAATCCCCAACGCCCGGTAGTCCTCGACATTGCCTGACGCCACATGCCGTTCGGTGATCAGCGTATGCACGCGGTTGCAAGGCGCGACGACAAAGGGTTCCACCGCCCCAAGTTTGTCCGCCGTGGTGACGGCGATCACGTGGGAAGCACAGTCGAACATCGCCTGTTTCACCGGCACCTCATCAAAATGCAGTGAGCTCAAGCCCACCTGCGGGTGAATCGCGCAGACCCCGGTAAACAGCAGGTCGGCCTTGATGCCTGCGAGCAGCCGCAGGGTTTCGTGGCCGCTGGCCGACATCGTCGCCGGGTTGAGTTGGCCGCCCGCCAGAATCACCTTGATGCCTTTGTATTCGGACAAGGTAATGGCGGTCATCGGCGACGCGGTGATCGCGGTAATGGCGATCTCCAGCGGCAGCGAACGTGCGATCTGCAAGGTGGTGGTGCCGGAATCGAACACCACGATCTGACCGTCCTGCACCCGTTGCGCGGCCAATTGCGCCAGATGGGTTTTCACCTCATCGGTTTCGCTGATCCGGGTGAAATAGTCCTTGCCGGTGTCTTTGGGCCGCGGCAACGCCCCGCCGTGCACCCGCTGCACCAGCCCGACACTGGCCAGCTCCGCCAGATCCCGGCGGATGGTGTCTTCGGACACCGCGAAATGCAGGCTCAACTCCGAGGCCATGACCTTGCCGTCACGTTCGAGGATCAACAGGATTTTTTGCCGGCGTACCGATGGAAGTTCGGCAGCGGAATGGTTGTCGTGCATGTTTTTGCCCGTTTATGCATGTAGTTGCGCGTTACACGAGAGTATCCGCAACCCGGAGCAAAAACAACGAACCGGCCAAGTATCATTTTTTTCGATCTTTCAAATCATTACGCCGAATTTTTTATTTTCCCGTGACCTGTTCAAGATGGCGCCGTCACTCATGTTTCGGATGGAAACCTCATGAATATCAATTTTGCTTTTGCCTGCATGATCGTGGTCTCGTTCACCATTGCGCTGGTGCACACCTGACCGACATGTCGCGGGGCGTCAAGATGTGCAAGGTCGAGGTAAAAAGCCTGACAGATCAGGAATATGCTCTATAACCAGTGGTGACACGATTTCCGATCAGCGGGAACTGGAAGGCTCCCCCGGAAGTTGATCTCTAAAAAAGTTGCGGACAATTGAGTGCCCGCCAGGAGACGCCACCGATGAAAGCCCTGAAAATCGCCGCCAGTGAAGGCGCATCCACATGTTTCCTGAACGCCCGGGAGGTGGTCCCGCTCGGTCACACCGACTTCACCGACGTCGCCGTGGCCGTGGTGTCGGTCAATGATGTGCTGGCCGGATCCCTCGACGTCATTCAGCGCACCGGTTTTGATATCCCGATCTTCCTGGTGGCGTCCCCCGGCACCAGCACCCACCCCCGGGAAGTCTACAAACACCTCAATGACGTGCTGCTGCAAGTGAACGGCATCTTCGACCTGTCGCCCAGCAACGTCGAATACCATGGCAACCAACTGGAGACAGCGGCCAAGGCCTATGAAGAAAGCCTGCTGCCGCCGTTCTTCGATTCGCTCAAGCATTACACCGAAGCCGCCAACGCCACCTTTGCCTGCCCCGGTCACCAGGGCGGCCAGTTCTTTCGCAAACATCCGGCCGGTCGGCAGTTTTTCGACTTCTTCGGCGAGACGCTGTTTCGCGCCGACATGTGCAACGCCGACGTCAAGCTCGGCGACCTGCTGATCCACGAAGGCCCGGCGCTGCTGGCGCAGAAACACGCCGCGCAAGTGTTCAACGCGGACAAGACCTACTTCGTGCTCAACGGCACCTCGGCCTCGAACAAGGTGGTGACCAACGCCCTGTTGACCCCCGGTGACCTGGTGCTGTTCGACCGCAACAACCACAAGTCCAACCACCAGGGCGCGCTGTTGCAGGCTGGCGCCACGCCGGTCTACCTGGAAACCGCGCGCAACCCCTACGGCTTCATCGGCGGCATCGACGCCCACTGCTTCGAAGAGGACTACCTGCGCGAACTGATCGCCGAAGTCGCCCCGGACAAGGCGCAGCTGCCGCGGCCGTTTCGCCTGGCGATCATTCAGCTGGGCACCTATGACGGCACCATCTACAACGCCCGCCAAGTGGTCGACCGCATCGGCAAGCTGTGTGACTACATCCTGTTCGACTCGGCGTGGGTCGGCTACGAGCAGTTCATCCCGATGATGAAGGACTGCTCGCCGCTGTTGCTGGATCTCGACGAGAACGACCCGGGCATCTTCGTCACCCAGTCGGTGCACAAGCAGCAGGCCGGTTTTTCCCAGGCCTCCCAGGTGCACAAAAAGGACCGCCACATCAAAGGCCAGGCGCGCTATTGCAACCATCACCGGCTCAACAACGCGTTCATGGCCCAGGCGTCCACCAGCCCCTTCTACCCGCTGTTCGCCTCGCTGGATGTGAATGCGCGCATTCACTCAGGCCGCAGCGGCCTGCGCCTGTGGGAAGACTGCGTGAAGTTCGGCATCGAAGCGCGCAAGTTGATCCTCGAAGCCTGCACCATGGTCCGCCCGTTCGTGCCCTACAGCATTGAAGGGCGCGCGTGGGAAGACTATCCGACGGAAGAAATCGCCAACGACATCCGCTTCTTCGAGTTCCATCCCAAGGATCGTTGGCACGCCTTTGCCGGATACGCCGAGAAGCAGTACTTCATCGACCCGTGCAAGTTGCTGTTCACCACGCCGGGCATCGACCCGGTGGACGGCAGCTACACCGACTTCGGCATTCACGCCGGCATCCTGGCCAACTTCCTGCGCGAGAACGGCATCGTCCCGGAAAAGTGCGACCTCAACTCGATCCTGTTCCTGCTCACCCCAGCCGAAGACTGGGCGAAGATGACCCACCTGGCCGCGCAAATCGCCCGTTTCGAACGCTTCATCAGCGATGACGCGCCGATGAGCCGGGTGCTGCCGGCGATCTACGCGCAGCATCAGGAGCGCTATCGCAACTACACCATTCGCCAGCTCTGCCAGGAAATGCACGACCTGTATCGCCATCACAATGTGCAGCAGTTGCAGAAGGACATGTTCCGCAAGGCACACTTCCCGAAAAAGGCCATGAACCCGCAGCAAGCGCAAATCGAGTACATCCGCGGCAACGTCGAACTGGTGGCACTGGCGGATGCCGACGGGCGTATTGCCGCCGAGGGCGCGCTGCCTTATCCACCGGGCGTCCTGTGCGTGGTGCCGGGTGAGATCTGGGGCGGCGCGGTGTTGAAATACTTCCTGGCCCTGGAAGAAGGCATCAACCGCTTGCCCGGCTTCACACCGGAGTTGCAGGGGGTTTATCTGAAGGAGCATGAGGGGCGTATTCGCGCTTATGGATATGTGATCAAGGCTTGACCCCTGTGCAGGCGTAGCCGCGGGCACGGACCGCGGCTACGCCTGTATTTCCCTCCCCCCTCGCCTACACGGGGCGCTCCCCTGACGCCGTTTGCCCGCATGCACCCGCTTGTGGCAACAGGCTGATTTCAACCCGTCGGTTCGCCGCACGCCCGGTTTCGCTGTCATCACTGCTGACAGGCTGGCTGGCGGCAAACCCCTGCACCGCAAAGCAACTGTCAGGAATATCACCCATGCGTTGCATCCAGTCACGCACGGCCGAGGCCCGGGCGTGGGAAAGCTGCTGATTGTGCTGCGCACTGCCTCGACCATCCGTATGCCCGCCAATGACGATCAGCCAGCCGGGCTGGGCCTTGATGTCGACCAGGGCGCTGATCAGGATCTTGGTCGAGCCCGGCTTGAGCTCGGCGCTGCCGGCCTCGAACAACGACAGGCTGTCCAGGCGCACCGGCGCGACAATAGTCGGTGGCGGCTGCAATAGATGCGCCAGGCGTTGCTCGGCGACGCCGGTCGAGCCCAGCCACCAGGCTCCGCTGACCAGGCCCGTCACAACGGCTGCAGCGCAAAGCCACCGGGCCAGGGGACGCTTCGCCGGCGGCATTTCAGGCATGGGCAAGGGGTTGGGCGGCAATATCACCACGGGCATCATCACAGCCGGCGCCGGCTCCCTTGCAGGCGGCGATAGCGTGCCGACCACAACGCTGCTGCGCTGCATGCGCCGGATCAGGCTCTCGATCTGCTGGCGCAAGGCATGCAGGGCCACCACCGGCGCTTGTGCCTGCAGCTCCAGGCGCTGCTGCAAACGCGCCAGCCCGCTGTCCAGTTGAAGCAACTCGGGGAAGTGTTGTGTTCCCGGCGCCAGATTGCGCAACAACGCCTGCCACTGCACGCACAGCCAGACGAGGATATCCAGGCGCACCGACGCCATGGGTGGCCAACAGGCCGCCCACTGGCCGCACAGGGTTTCGATCAGCGTCACCCCCTGGGTCATGCCTTCCACGCCATGCCGCTGGCTGCGCGCCAGGGCAAACGCGGCGGCCGTCTGCAGGTCTGCGCCGTTGTGTTCGAACAGTGCCAGGCACCACTGCTCCACTCTCGCCCAATCTACATCGGGACAGGCCGGATGACTCAACTTCGCCAGCTCTTCGCGCAGCGCAATAAACTCACCGTAACCGCGCGGATCACCGCCCAGTCGAATACGCATTTCAAATAGCACCGTCAGCCTCCGTTGCTTTATAAGTTCAGGATTTCGACAGCCATTGCTGTCGTTTCAGATGGCGCACCAGGACTTTGCCCTCCGCTGCCAGTGTGGTACCGAAGGTCACCTGCCGGCCGCTTTTGAGCAGCACGTCGAGGCTGTAGTCCAGATGGCCTGGCAAAGCTTGCTCGAGCAACTCGATGTGCACGGTCGCCAGACGCGGTTCGTACTTGCTCAGGGTGTCCTGCATGGCCCTCATCAACACGTGCGCCGAGCCCGGCAGGCCCTGGAGGATCTGGCCCATGTCGGGAAGACCGTAATCGGGCAGGTGCGCGAGTGTTCCGGCCCGGCTGTTGAGGATGCGTTGCAGGTTGTCCAGTACCGACAGCGTGTGCTGGTCCTCTTCATTGACTTGATACAGGTCCAGGTCACCGTCGAAGTTCTGCAGCAGTGTTTCGTAAAGCGATGGATTGAGGTCAGGCATGGTCAGTCCCGGGCCAATGCGCGCAGGGTCAATTGGTTGTCCCCCAGCTCGATGACCCGTGCCCGGTCCGGGTCGAGATCGTCGCGGTTCAAGGTCAGGCGCCAGGTATTCATCTGCACATCGGGGTTACGAAACAGCGCGACCACCGTGACGAAACGCGCGTCCTTGTCCAGCGGCACATCCAGTTTCGCGCCCTCGCCAGGCTTGATCACCAGCGCCCGGGTATCGAGCAAATTGCCGGCCAGCGCCTGCTCGTCGCCACCGAGCAGGCTGTCGTAGGAAGCCCTCAGCAGCGCCTTGCTGTCGCTCAGTTGATAGACCCGCACCAGCGTCGGGACCGACATCGCATTCATGTCCGCAACATCAGTGTTGATGGCCGTGCGGGCACTGAAATCCAGGCGCAAGTCTTTCACCTGTTTGTAGAAAATCGAGCGGGTGGCAGATGCCGTGCCTTCCGAGACAGTCTGAGTGACACCACAGCCGGCGAGCACTACCGCCAGCGTCGTCAGGATCAATGAATTACCAACGGTACGCGACATGCCGTGCTTCCCTGTTCCGAGTGTTTTTCGACAGGCCCTGGTAGCGGCCCAGATTGATGGTGATGGTGTCGTGTTCCGCGCCCTGCCAGGTGTCACTGCCCGAACCCAGCATGCCGGTCATGCCCAGGCGGATCGGCGCCCGCCCCAGCACCGGTTGCGGCAAGCTGCGCACCGGCAGCGACAACTGCAGCCTGGCGGTGCAGCGCCAGCCCAGGTAGACCCGCAGCAACACCAGCAGATCGTTATACAACTGGCCATCGGGCAACCAGCCCCGTGCTTCGTCCCGGTCCCTGGTGAACAGCGCCAAGTGCAGCTGGCTGTTGGCGTCGAATCCGTTGCTCCCCAGCGGCGTGCCCTGGGACAGGCTGACCGGACGACTCGCGGACAGACTCGCCGGATGGGCCAGGGGGATTCTCTGTGGCCAGTGCGGCGTGATCCTGGCCCGGGTCTCTGGAGCCAGCAGCGACACCAGAGCGGTGATGCCCTCGGCGTTGCGGGTGGGCATGCGCATCACACTAAGCAGCGCGAGAAACCGCGAAACCGGCGTGGCAATGCGCTTGGCCGTGCCGGGAATGCCAAGACCGACCAGACCCAGCAGACACTGCGACGTCGCATCACTGCCGCCGGCTTCGAAGGTGGCCGGGTAGGAATACTTGCGCCAGATCCGATAGAACTGGGTGAAGATCCGGTGGTTGAAAATATCCAGAAACACCTCAAGCGCCTCATGCCCGTCGCGGCGCTGGGCAATGTCGTCGACAAAAGCCGTCGGCAATGGCGAATCCACGCCGTACAAGCCCAACAGCCGCGTACGCACCGTCGCCGGACGCAGCGGCTGCCGGTCATCGATCTCGATGCACTTCAGCTCACCGGCGGGAAAGCCCATGCCAGGGTCCGGGCGAAACCGTACCGGGTCGTCTGCCGGATGGCTGGTGCTGCCCAGCGGCGGATGGCCTGGCAGGGCTTGCTCCAGCAGCTGGCAGAACCGATACAGACTGGCCTCGGCCACCCGCCCCTCCAGCACCTCGAGCAATCCGCAGGCTTTCAGCCGGGAATACGCTGACTGTGGTTCTCGTTCCATCGCAGGCACTTTCCAGTAGGTTGAAGGATCAGCGTGAGCTGGTTGAACAGGTGAATGTCGGCGTACAGCGCGAAGAAGCGATGGAGCATTTCGCCGAACAGGCTGATGTCGCCCTCGCCGCAAAAACCATGGGCGTCGAGGGTCACTTCGATGTCCACGCCGCGCAGCAGAAAGCCCTTTTCGAACCGCTGCACCAGGTGGTGCCTGACTTCGACGATGGCCGCCAGGCGACGGCGGTTCAGTTCGCTGCCGGTCCAGTCGTACAGCGCCAGGGTGCCGCGCAGCACTTCGGCGTTATCGAGCATCGGCAGGAAGTTGGAGCCCAGGTGGCTGAGTACGCGCCAGTGGAAACGATCGCGGTTCGGCGGATAGCACGGCAAGGTCGGGGCGCTCAGATTGCGCACGCGCAAGCCGCTCAAGGCGGTGTTGACCAGCCCATCAAGCAGGGTGCTTTGCAGCGCCTTGCGTGGCAGCAGGCCGTGGGTCCCGGTCAGTTGCAGGGACAGGCTCTGGCTGCCCTGCAAGCGATCCTGATCGAAGCCGTCGCCCCCGAGAATCAGCCAGGTATCGTGCAGGCCAATGGCGCCTCGCTTGAGGCGGGTATGGAAGTAACGCTCGGGCGCCTCGTCGCGCAACATTCCGCCCTTGTGACGAAAACTGCTGAACGGCACATAGTCCAGACGCTCGGTGTTCTTCGATGCGGTGACCCGGTCCACCGAGTAAATTTCCGTGTGACCGTCCTGCAGGCGCATGGGACGCAACAGGTAGTCGGTTTGCAATGGATCCAGCGGCATCGGATCGGCTTCCAGGGTGAACAGATTGATCACCGGTACCGCATGCAGGCGAAGGTGTTCGGCGCTCAGGTTGAATGCCTGCGGCCACGACTCGCGCAGGACCACCTCCAGTTCGAACCAGGGCATATCCGCAGTGATGTTCACCTGCTCCAGGCCATGGAGGGTGACGAACATGAACTTCTCGCGGAAGGTGAAATATTCCAGCAGCAACTGATAGCCGCTGAACGCGCTGTCGCCCTTTGGCCACAAACGGTCCTCGTCGGCAAAGCCCTTGGGCGCGAAATGACCTGCCAGTGCAACTCGTTGCGCCTCGCCCGGCAGGCGCACATACAACGCCTGGGCATGCAGGGTCAGGGCCTGATGCAGCGCGCTGGCCAGAGGGGCATCGGCGTTCAGGTACATCGGCACGCGGCTGAGGTCGATCTGGCTCCAGTCGATCGCCGTTGCGCAGGCAAACCGCAGGCGCAGCAGCGAGCGGCCGTCGGGCTCATGGGCCAGGCGCAAGGATTGCAATTCGATGGGTTGCAGCCGCAGGTCCTGGGTGGTGGTGTAACGGCATACGGTACGCTGCGGCCCGATGGGTTGCGAGAGCACCTCCTGCCCGGCGGCGATCAGCTCGCTGCGCCTGAGCTGTGCCAGTTCCACCTGGAACTCGACGATCGACAGCGAGGGAATGGTGCGCAGGTAATGGGGCCACAACAGGCTGACCAGGCCTTCGGTCAACTCCGGCAAGTCGTCGTCGAGCTTTTCGCGCAGGCGCCCCATCAAGAAAGCGAAGCCCTCGAACAGACGCTCCACATAGGGATCGCGGGCGCCGGGTTTGTCCAGGTTCAACTGCGCCGCGCGGTCGGGAAACGCTTGCGCAAACTCCTGCCCGGCTTCGCGCAGGTAGCGCATCTCGGCGTCGTAATAACGCAGTGTCAGATTGTCCATGCTGTAAATAATCCTGATAAATGGGGTTCAACCGCACAGTACGGCGGCGCGTACCGGATCGATGGCAACCAGCGCCGCCAGCAACGTCTCCATGCGCCTGGCCAGGGCCGGCTTGTCGGCATCGTTGCGCTGCGCTTTCAGGCGGGTCAGCTTGAGCAGGCGGGCCTTGACCTCGAAATTCAATTCCGGCTCCCAGTCCGCCAAGGCCTGGCGCTCGGCCGTGGCATCCAGTTCACCGAGCAGGTGCAGGGCCAGGTCGTTCTTGCCACATTGCTCGGCCACCCGCGCCATCAGCAGGCGCAGCAGCCAGCGCTGGCGGCCGGTGTGAATGTCCGGGCGCGCGGCCAGCCAGGCCAGCGCATGCTCGACGCCGTCGCTGTCGGCCTGGGCCAGTGCTTCGCTCTCCAGCGAGAGAATCTCGACGTCGGCCAACACCGTTGGCGCAGCCGCTGCGGGCAGGAGCTGGCGCGACTGATCGGCGCTGACGTGCTGAGCGATCCATTCACGGGTGGTCTCGTCGGCGAACGGTGTACCGTCGTTCCACCCCAGCGCCTCCAAGCCCGGCAGCCGCTCGAGGAACATACCCAGGTCGCACTTGACGATATCGGCCCAGCCGTCGTGAGGCGCCGGTAGTTTGCTCAGGGCCTGGACCAGGTACCACTGCAGGTCCAGCCAGAAATGGTTGACCCCCTCGGCGAACGTGCGCTCGACCTGATCGAGCAATTCGCTCCAGTTCTGCTGCTGATACAGGCGCTTTAGTTGCGCCCGGGATTCGCCCCGGGGCGGCGCCAGGCGCGTCGTGCCGCTGGCGTCCTGTAGCGGCGGCTCGTGCAAGGTATCCCAGCGCAAACTCTTCATCAGGCGGTGCGCCGCCAGCCAGCCCAGGGGCTGGTCACGCAGGTAGTCGGCCAGCTTCCGGCCGCTGTCCAGCAGGTCGCGCCCGGACTTGATGGCCAGGCTGTCCGGCGCGCTGGCCTGGCCGACGGACTCGTGACTGGCGCTGTGCTGGGGCACTACGGCATCGACCCCGCCGGACTGCGCCAGGCGCGCCGACAACGCCCCATGCAACGCATCCAGCTGCGGCCGCTGATCCTCGGGCCAGGCTTGCAACCCATGTTCAAGCCAGGCCAGCGCCGCCGCCGTGCGTTCCGCCTCGGCCTTGACCACTTCAGGGTAAAGCGACAGACAATCCAGCACCTTGGCACTGGTCAACCATTCCAGGGCCATCTTGCGACTGTTGGCCCGTTCCGGAAACACCTCGCCGGCATAGCGCTCGATCAGTGCCGCCAACAAACCAAGGCCATCGGCCAACCCCGTCTCACCGTCCTTCTGCAGGCGTGCCCACAGGTAGTAAGTGGCGACGCGCAGGTCCTTGCAGCGCTGGCCGAGCAACTTCTCCGCCAGCTGAATCACCTCGTCGACGTTCGCGCCGGAGAGCTTGTTGACCTCTTCGCGCATGCGCTGGAAGTCATCGTCATAACCCGGGTCTTCACCGACCGGCGACTGCGCGCTGATGGGCTGCAACCAGGATTGCCAACAGTCGGCCTGGGTACGGGCAAGGGCCAGCGGGTCACGTTCGCCGAGGCAACGGGTGATCAGTTTGAGCAGGCTCATGGGTAACTTCCATTCTGCGCATAGGGCTGTACTTGAGTGCCTTCGCCGAGAAAGATCTGCGCAGGCAATTCAAAGCCGCGCAACTTGAGCAAGGCCAGCGGCCCTGCACCCAGTTCAGTGCGCAGGTGCCAGGTCAGGTCGAGGCCGTCTGGGGCCTGAAGCTGCACGCGGTACTGGCTGTCGGTGTCGTTCAGCGCGGTGACTTTTGCTTGTTCGAGCAGGCGGATCAGGCCCCAGGTGCCTTCGTAATCGCCGTAGAGACGTTCATTGGCCAGCACACTGATCCACAACAAACGCGTGCCCGGGTGCTGGCTGAAGCCCGGCCAGCTGAAGCGCTGCCAGCGTTCCTTCTGGTTGAAGTACTCATGCTTTTCGCCGTTGAGGATGAAAGTGGTCTGCACCACGTCGCGCACCGGCTTGCCGCGCAGCTCGAAACTCAGGCCCATGCCGCCGTCGGTGTAGAGCACGTCGGCGAGGTGGCTGAGCTGGTTGATCGCCGTCAGGAACTTCGGGTTGAAGTGCAGACCCTGGCTGTGCCGCGCGTCGGCCACCCAGCGGCTGCCTTCCTTGCGCAGCACACCGCCCAATTGCTGCTGGAGGAACTGGTCGATGCGCCCGGCGTCGGCGCGGATCATCTGCCCGAACATCGGCAGCGAGGCGTCACTGCCGGTGGCAGCAAAGGGGTAGCGCCCGGCAAACGCGCCCTGCCAGTCGCGTACGATCGCCCGCTGCCACTGGCTGTTGAGGCCGGCCACCGAGGGTTGCAGGACTCGCTGCCAGGCCTGCTCCAGCGGCTGCACGAACAGGGTCTGGCCGACGCCGTCCCACTCGGCGCCGAGGCTGGCGGCGAGCAGGCTGCCGTAGGCCTGGGTGTCGGTGAGGTCGACGCTGTGGCCCTGGAACACGCTTTGCGCCAGGGCCTGGGTCATTGCCTGGGGATTAGGTGCGTTGCTCACTTGCTGCAACTTCAGGCGCACCCGGATGACGCGGTTGAGGAAGGCTTGCAGGCTCAGGCGCTCGCTGTCGTTGGCGTTGTCGGCGTCTTTTCCGAGCAAGGTCAACAATGGCCCAAAGGTGGCGTCCAGCGGGCTGCCTCCGCCGGGCTTGGCCTGCTCGATCACCGGCACTGGCTCCTTGCCGAGCAGTTGCTGCGCCGACTGCACCAATGACTCGGCCAGCGCCTGACGACGGGTGCCAGCCTGGCCCTGATAGGCCAAGGTGTTCATCAGCGCGATCAGCGGCGACTGACGCACATCGCTCATCAGCGCCAACTGGTCGATCACCTCGCCGAGGCTGTCCACTGGTTGCCAGCGCAGTTGGTTGAGGAAGTCCAGCCAGGCGTGGGCGTAGTCCTGAAAATAGCGTTCGGTCAGGCGTTGCTTGAGCTGCTCAGGGCTCAAGTCGGCGGCGAGACGGCCCGGGTTATCGCTGAGCACCCAGTCGATTTCTTCGCGGCGCGCTTCGGCGATGGCATCGATGGCCGGCCGCACCTGGCCTTCCCAGGCTTGGCGGGTGAACACCCCCGGCACCTCGGCCGAAGTGGCAAACAGCGTCGATGCCTCGGTGTCGCCGACCATCTGCGCCAGGCTCAGCGCCGGCGCGTGATTGGCGGCGTTGTCGAGCACAGTCTGGTACAGGCTGGCTTCGCCGTTGCGCTGGCCCAGCTGGCTGATCAGCACCTGGCGCACCTGGGCGACCAGCTTGGGATCGGCGTCGATGCGCCAGTTTGGGTGGGCGGCCAGTTGTTCGGCGTAAAAGGCCCACAGGGTCGGTGCCAGCGCGTGCCAGAGGCCTGGTGAGTAGCCGGTGCTTTGCGGTTCGGCTTCCACCAAGGCTTGGGTGAGAAAGACCGGGTCGGTTTTCTCCGGGCGCGCCAGCATCAGGTAAGCCTTGAGCTGCGCGTAGGCGGCCGGGGCCTGCTTGGCGCGTTCGGGGCTGTCCGGTGGCAGCTTGACCAGAGCGTTGAGCTGGGCCTTGAGCGTGGCCGCTGCCGGGTCACGCAACAGGCGCTGATTGGCCTCGACGTAACGCGGCCACAGCATAGCCAACAGCGCGTCGTTCTGGTTCAGGCCGAAACGCTGATGCCATGGTGAGCCGTGGCTGGCGCGGTAATCCAGGCGGCCCAGTTCGCGGGTCAGTTCGTTGAGGGCGCTGAGCTGCGCGTCTCCGGGGGTGGCTTGTTGCAGCGTGGTCAGCGACGTCTGCAAATGGTGGATCTGCACGCGGTTGCTGAGGAACGACAGCAGCAGGCCGGCGCCCCACGCAAGGGCCACGGCCAACACCAAGCCATAAGCGACGCGTGGTGCGCTCCAGCCCAGACGACGGCTTGGTTGTTTTGGCTCGCCGAGCACGCCTTGCCAGGCAGGGTCCATGGGCCAGAAGTGCTCTTCCTTGTTCTGCGTTGTATTGGACAACGGCAGGCTGAACCACAGGCCGCGCAACGGTACATCCTGCCTGGAACTGCCGAACCACGGCGTCAGTGCCTTACGCCAGCGTGACAAGCCTTCGACCTCCAGGTCCCGCGCAAGACGCACCAGAAAGTCATGCGCCATCGTCAGGTTCATCTGCGCCCAGCCTTCCTGGCGCATGGGGCCCAGTAGACTGCGCAGCGACGTTTCCAGTTCTGTGGCGGTAAGGCGAGATGACAGTGCGCAGCCCACCGCCTGGCTCGGGCGTTTCTCCTGCAACCAGTGACTGGCGCAAACCTGCCACAGGTGCAGCGAGAGTGACCAGCCCAGCCTACGAGCGAGGTCTTGAAGGTGCTGCGCGCCTTTACCCATATGATAGCCGTCGGCACTTTGCTCGGCGTTCAACGCCCAAATCACGCCGTCGAGGGGACGCCAGCGGGTCAGGCGGCGGAACTGGGCGATCACCTTGTCGTCCAGCTCTTGCTGCACACTGCCACCCCACAGCAGCACGGTGCCCTCGCCTTCCAGCCAATGGTCGGTGCCCAGGCCGGGGGCGATGGCCTTGATCTGCTGAGGTTCGCCGACGACGAGCAGGAGGCGTACTTTGCGGTGCCACAGCGAGCCATAATTGCGGCGCAAGTACGCATACAATCTGGAGCTATCAAATTCAGTACACTTAGGCAGTATCAAACCCGCGTCCGCCCGTGGGAGCACTTTGTCTACCTGTCCCTGATCGCGATGACTTCGCTGTTTCAACTGCATCAACAACCGGGGGGCAAGCTGCGCGATAGCCGCAATAAGAACGATCAACAAGAAAGCGAGCATTCGGTGATGGTTTTCCACCAGCCCCATCCGTTCACCATAGGCCTGTATCACCCATCCCAGGGCGACCACCAGTACGCTGATCCACACCGCCGCACCCGCGCGACGCCATGGGTTACTCCATGCTTTCATGCCACCTCTCCCGCGCTAACGGTACTGATCCAATACCGTGACTCTTCTTTGGCGAGCAGCAGCACTGCCTGCCGCTGGTGTCGAACCATTTCCAACCCGAAGGCGGTTGCCAACCAATGACCAAAGGGTCCGGGCAGTCCGCACAGGTGCTCCTGAACCCACAGCTGCTGCGCACTCAAGGAGGCTGCCTGACCACCGATAGTGGCAAAAACATTGCCGGTCAGCGGCCGCCAGTCAGCGCTGTCCGCCAACACACCCGTCGCCTGAAGCGCCATCGTCTGGGTTTGCTGGAACAACTCCAGCTCGCTGTTCAAGGTGGCGACGTCCAAAGGCATCGGGCGCAACAAGCCACCTTGCACAGGAAGGTCCCAGGCAACGGCCAACTGGTCCGGGCATAACAACAAGGCCGCCAGCCCATCGGAATACGCCTCCCCGCCGTTTACCTGCATTACCAAAATCAAGTCGAGGGCTGCGGTGGCAGACTTCAGCGTGTCGTCGATCCATTGGCACGACAATTTATTGGTCAGGGTGACCGTTGCAGGTTGCTTGAGATGGGCGGTTTTCCACTGCTGCCAGACGTCGCGCAATGCAGCGTAGTGATCGGGCTCGACGTCACTCAACAGCGTGACTCGCAACGCCTGTTCAGCAGGCAAGGCCTGCAAGGCCGGACCGAGCACTGGCAACAACATCTGCAGCCCCGCCTGCGCGCGATCGCCCTGCTCAGGCAGAGCTGCTATACGCCTGGCTTGTCCTGTGCGCAGTGGCAAATCTCGCCGAACTTGCAGCCCACTGGCAGACACCTGATCCGGCAGCAGCACACAGCTGGTATGCACGGCCAGATATCGTTGCGCCCAGTCTTGCCAGGCCAGTTGCGCATTGACTGCCTCCTCCTCGAGAAATTGATGCTGGCTCAGCGCCCCACCGTAGAAATAGGCACGGGAACCGAACAGCAAAACCCAGACCAGCAGTGGCGAGCCAGACAATAACCAGACATTGATCGCCTGCAGTTGCGCTAACTGAATTGAGGCGTGCAACAGAAACAACAGCACACCCACCACCACCGCGACGACGGCCGCGAGTACCCAACGACCCAGCATCGGCGGCGTCGGAGCTTGCACCACAGAAGGAGCCTTTCGATCCCAGCCCATGGCTCAACCCACCACACAGTCGGGAGCGCTGGAAAGCATCTGGCAGCCGCACGCACTGCGGCAGCCATTCACCACCATGGCCCGGCCGTTTTCGGACCAGTCGGGACTCCCCTCGACGATGGGGTTCACGCCATGTCCCGGGATCGGACAACTGACATCATCATCCACCAACGCCACTGGTTTTCCGTTAACGATCGTTGTGGAAGAGGCTGAAATCACTTCTCCCCCGTGCGTGGTGCTATCACCCAATAACACAAATCCCTGGTACATATTAATTTCTCCAAAATCAGCCCTGGATTACAAACCGAAACAAGCAACCAAATTACTTAATGAAGCATCTTCTCCTTCAACAGAGTAATTAACGAAAACGCACCCCATGCTCTTTGACGCCTGCCCTTTAAAAGTCGTATTTTCGAGGACAACTGTCATCGCCATTGGTGCGCTCGAGGGCACGCTCGAGTCCAAATGTGTCAAAAACGAAAGAAAATGGTAAGTCGACAATAGCTAGAGGAATAACAAACCCATACGTTTCCTTAATAAAGTTCCAACTAGTCGCAGCTTTGAAATCAAACTGGACCCCCTGATAAGGGCAGTTTGGTCCGTACGCAAGTCCCGCCCCAATAGATCCACACCCTGAAATGGAAAGCACAAACAAACCAGACAGAGCAAAAATAAACAATTTCATTAACTCAACTCCAACATTGATTTTTTACATTCAAGACACTGACCAAACACGGACAACAGCGACACTCGTTACGGGTATCAGTCATTGTTACGAAAACAGTCTCCTATTCTTGATCTGAAGGGCTGTCGGGTTTCCGCAAGATATGACCGAAAAGACTCTGCCGATCGAGGAACAGTTGGTTGCATACCTGAGCAAAAGGGCTGTGCGCGGCAGGAGATGCGAGGCTCACTGTTTGTTCTCCGCTGCCTGGCGGATCGCTTGTAATTTACGGAAATCTGGTTGGAAACGACCGTCGGCCACGGTCGTACCATCTGGATAAGAGAATTTTATGAAGCTGCCTATTTTATGTACCTTGGTACCCTCCGATTTGACCAGAAAGTCGGAGTGCAGGACGGGTTCGAAATACACCTGTCGGGCTTGCAGGGCCTGATACATCACATAGATATCGCCCTCACCCGCCAAGCTGATCTGTTTTCTATAGCCTCCAAGAAAGGCTTCGCTCAACCACGGGTAATAGTCCTTCCTGATCGTCAAATCCCCTTCGACCTTGATGTCCGCGCCACCGCGTGGCGAGTTGTTGTGATCGAAGATCACCACCACCCCGCCCCCAGCACCATAGGTGACGTTCTCTCCAAAGCGTGTTGGATCGCCATAGGTCACCCCAAAAGTCACGTTGCTCAATCGCCACTGGCAGACACCGCCACCATCGATCGGTAGCTTGGCCACATAGAGGTCACTTTGTCCCTCACGCACGAGTTGCAGATCGGTACGTTGATAGCCATCGCGTTGATAGGCTTCGCCGAAGGCGGAGCGGTCGGTAAAGGTGCACAGGGTCGAGCGGTACATCACCTGTAGGGTTTCCGTTTCCAGCTCCTTCGGCATTTTCACCGTCACGGTTATCGATTCGCTGTCCGGTGGCGGCGCCAGGCTCTGGTCCTTGGCACAACCGCTGAGGCTGACGAACAGAGTGAGTATCGCGATGGGCGTTTTCTTGATCATGGTCGGATCCTTGGCAGCGCGGGCCGGGCTCAACAGTGGGTTCTTTCGTAGCAGGCGCTCGGGTCGGCCACGGCATCGAAGCGTTGCAACGCTTCGGCACCGCCATCGGCCTGTTGCGTCACCCGCAAGGTGTCGCCGAGACGACTTTGCAAGTCGAGGAACACCCTGTTGCGTGCCAGTTCGTCTTCGACAAGGCTTGCGTAATGATCCCTGGTCTGCTGTTCGAAATTCTGTCGATCCAGTTGCCGCTTCAACAACGGCGAGCGCTCGGGGTTGATTGACTCCAGCAACTGGCCATAGATGTACGGCTGGTAATTGCTCATGAAGTGATTGCCGAGACCCACGAATCGGCCGGCCTTGGGATTGCTGAAGGGCGGGAAAAACCTCGCCCGACTCTCGGCGGTCAACGAGGTGGTGAGGCGCTGCTGCGCCTGCTCGGCCTGCTGGTCGTCGTCGGGGCTCAGGCTCGGTACCAGGTAAAACTTGACCTTTTCCGACAGGCGATAGGCAATGGTGGTGTGGTAAGGCGCGCCGAGCCCGTCCTTGTTGCGGTAGGCGGGGTACGGCGAGCCTCGCCGGCGGGTGTGCTGTTCGGTCTTGAAGAACATGGCGATTTCGCCGTGGTGACAAAAGGGATCGCCATGGCGGAACAACTGACTGGCGGTCAACTGCAGCATCGACCAGCCAACCCCTAGAGTAGTGCCCAGCGGGCCATAGAGGTCGTAAAGGTAGTTATCCAACGCCGCTTCAGGTGGCACGCTGGGGATTGGATCGATGTCGTTGACGTGACGGAAATGCACGATCTCGTCGAGGCATTTAACGGCCTTAAGAGTGAAGGTGCGTGGCATGCCGTAGGTGTATAGCAGCGGGTTCTGTGCTTTCAGTGAAGCTGCATGCACTAACCCAAGGGCGCCGCCCAGGCTGTGGCCGCAGATGAACAGTTCTCTACCTTGAATAGCCTCAGGAATCGTCTTACCCAGATCCCTGGCATAAACCCTTCTGGACAGTTCGAACGCATCGCGAAAGCCCAAATGCACACTGCCCTCTGGCGTCAGGTCGGCGCAGGCGACCTTGGGCTCGCACAAGGCCTGCACTTCAGGTTTTACTGGGCGGAAAGTCGCATCAGTACCTAGATCGGACGCCCCCTCGGTACCCCGCCAAGCCACGAGCACCTGGGTGGCATTGATGGCATAAAACAGTTGGGTGTCGCCCTCTGGTGGTCGGACCTGAGTGGTGTCCAACGGTTTGGCGATGGTGTAACGCCCATCGAAGGGAACATCGGTGACCACGCACGGCAATTTCTGACCGCTGTCCAGAATTATGG
Organism: Pseudomonas sp. GL-B-12; assembly: GCF_019955895.1. Taxonomy (NCBI): domain Bacteria; kingdom Pseudomonadati; phylum Pseudomonadota; class Gammaproteobacteria; order Pseudomonadales; family Pseudomonadaceae; genus Pseudomonas; species Pseudomonas sp. GL-B-12. The sequence goes on along the minus strand of NZ_JAHBCX010000013.1, from coordinate 52,843 downwards.
GTGTACGAGATAAGTCCAAACATTGCAGTTCGAAGAACTCCTTAACGGAACCCAATGTATTCTCGGGCCGCGTGCTGTACGCCAGAATACTCATCAGCGCCAGGTTGTAAGCATTGACCAGGCTGTACTCCGTCTGGTGATGCAAGGTCAGTGACCAGGCACGTAGCGGACAGACTTCCAACACATGCCGGCGATCGAGTTGATCGTCGCCGATGGTAAACCCGCCAAACTTTGGGTCTGGAAAATGGTAGGCCGGAGGTTGCCTGGCATCCGCCAAGGGAGGGTCGAATGTCGGCAGTCGATCGCACAATTGGCCGATACGCAGGTAGTGATAGCCATGCCCGGCTGCGACCGCCTGCTGTTCGATGGGCGAGAAGCCCGAACGCTGCGGACCATACAGCGGCGTGCGATCAGCGAAGCCGGGGCGCGCGGGTTCGGCTCGCTGGGCACGCAGGCGGCGATTTTGCAGTAGCTCGGCCAATAACTCGGCGTCTATCAGTAAGGTGATGGCCAAGGGGTGCAGGCCGTCTAGGCGGATCACTCCCTCGGCATTGGTGCGGCGGCCCTTGTACTCTGGAATGAAGTCGGTGCGGGTCGCTTCGTTTACCGCGCGATAAGGCAGGTCCGCCAGGGGCTCGCCCTGTTCATCGAGCAATTGGAACTCGATCCAGTGCATTTTCTGTTTGCCGCAGATCACAGTCTTGCAGGAGCCCAGTGTGTCCGTACGGTGCAACCTATCGTTCATGTCAGTCCTTTAATGCTGTTAGTTATTTATTCTGAAACCGTCGCAAGTCGCCAGCAATTGATCTGCACAAAACAACTAAACACACCATTTTTTCCTAAACAAAATGGAAAACAATTTAACAGCCTCACAAAACAACAGCAGGCTAATCAACCATATAACTGACGTTGCGCCTGCAGCTTTCGAAAGCCATAAAAAAATCGATAGCGAAGGCACAACAAGCAATAACCGAAGTGGTAATTGAACGTAAATTAGATACGGAATCGTTCGCGAACCGACGAAAAACAAAACCATTGAAACAACTATCGACACATTCAGAAGAACTGACAACAACAAGAGCACATCCGAACTAACCCCATGCTCTGACCTTAACTGGACATAGGATTGAATATCGCTATAAAACGGCACCTTGCCCTGGGAAAAATTGAGGTAGCCGAACCGGATAATGTAAAAGAAATCCATCGCACCCCAAAACCAATAAAGCCATTTTATTTTCAGCATCGCTATTTCCCTACCCGATGAAAATCAATGCTACAAACTGGAGCTTTTTCTCTGCCATCAGAAAGGCGCTCGTATTGAAGAAATTCAAAAATATCACCTGCCACCTTCTTCACGCAGAAAGCAGCCCGATAGGTATCAGTAGTCCGATAAGCATCAGTCATTTGAAAAACGTAGGTTTTATTTTCCTCAAATTTAAGTGGAGGTATTTTTATTTTCCCATCATATAACTCATAGCCATCGGGAACACTACCAAACTCTATGCATCCCCCAGGCTGTAATACCAGAGGTTTGGCATCTAGCTTCAACGCAACCCCCCAGCCAGGGGCATTTCGCACATAACTTTCTGATACTGATATCCAGCCAACTGAAAAACCCTTACCTACATCACTCGGCAAACAAATAGCCGGCTTATTATTGATAGCAACAATCTTGGCCTCGCCAAGCAGGCCAAAAGACGTGGCGCTCGCCTCTTTCACAACGCAAGACAGCGCAATCAGCAACAATGAAATCGATTTCACGGGCATTTTCATCCTGGAAGATTTTTCTTGCTGGAGGGATCATTCAGAAAGCTTCCGAGCGTAGCCGAAAGAAGCTCTGGGCTTTTCCCAACATTTTTTTGGTCCCACACCCCGAGAGGATTCCCAACCACACAAATGATGTAATAATCCGAAATTATCTCCCCCTGCTGTTCCATGTTATAATTTGAAAACTTACCATCGTTAAACAAACTGTATTCATATGCCTCAGCACCTCGACTGCTAACTGTCAGGCCTTTTTTCTTCACTGGATAACCCAGTTGGTACTGCCACACGTGCGTCATTTCATGCATGAACAGGGCTTTATCTCTGTCGTCTTTTGTACTTGAAAAATCATCTCTGTAGTACTTAGTACTTTCCGGGTAATACATCTCCCCATTCGGTGTCACCGCCGTATTCTGAAACCCGACAAACAACCACCATCCGCCGTGATGCACTTTGACCTTGCTGTAATTGACCGCATCTTTAAAGACGGTTCGGGCCATGGCGATTTCGCCGGACGTCAGAGAGCGCTTCTTGCCTTTGGGCAGGGGAACATCTTTTCTCGAGCGGCCCACGTCCGTATCGTTGGTCGAAACATCACTGGCGGTCAGGTCAATTTGCATCGGCGCTTGGGCGTTTTGCGCCGCGCAGCACAACGGTTGCGCATCCTCTGGGGGAAACAGCAGCAACTGGGTGATCTGCGTCGGCTTCTCGGTCACCAACCGCTGCGTGTAACCCTGCCCATCAGTCACGCCATCCAGAATGCGACCGTCAGCCAATGTGGCCGAGTACTTGATGTTGCTTGCCAATTCGCCGTTAGGCCCGAGCAGACGAAGTTGTTCGTCATAGAAGGTGGAATCCGGAAACTCAATCTCCAGCCCACCCGGCAACAGGGTATGAGCGCTCATGGTTCGCCCCTCCTTGTCGGTTACGCCGTTAAACACTTCGCCCTGTTCAGTGGTGATCCGGTAGCGGGTAAACGCCAGCGGTGCCTGGCTCTCATCTCTCAGAACGTATTCCGCGGAATAACCTCCGGGTAACGGTGTTGCCGGCGTATCCAGCCTGGCGCTGCCAAACTTTTGAACATGCTTGGCCCGTTGATAGATATTGCCGGGGGCGCCCTGATCGAGGTCGCCGTCTTTCAAGCGGACAAAGACCCCTCCGCATTCCAATATCAGCTCTTTCTCAGCGCGGATGTGCACCCGGCCATCCACGCTCTCAATCTTGATGTCGCCCTTCGCCAGGGCGTGCAGAAGGCCCTCCAAAGCATGCAAATCGATGTTGCCCTTGGCCGTCTTGAGCTGCATGTCCGCGCTGTGAGCGAGCAGGCTGATGCCGTCCTCGGCGGTGGCGGTGATGTTCTGCCCGGCGCTGAGGTCGACGTTGTGCGCGGCAACGGCGCTCACGCTTTCGCTTCCCGAGGACAGGCACACCGCCTCCGGGCTGACCATGCCTATACCTGCCGGGGCGTGCAGCAACAGACCCGGTTGCTTCAAGCCATCGAGGACTTGTCTGAGCCGTTCCTGGCTGGCGGTGTCGCCGGGGGTTGCTTTGGCCGCGCGAGCCGCATCGGCCAGGGAGCGCGCCAGCGACAAGGCACTTTCCAATTGGGCGACGGCAGCATCCATGTCGAGTTGCACACCCTGAGCTTTCTCCTGTTTGTCCGCGCTGATGAAAAGACCCTTTCCGCCACGAATGGCGCCCCAGTCATCGGTGCGCAGCTCAAACCCTTCCCCCCGTTTTTTGCGTTCGGCATCCACCAGATGCCCCAGATTCAACTGGCTCTTGCCGCCATACTCGGTACTGAGCTTGACGTGCTCCTGCCCCCGCGTGTCATCCAGGCGCAACTTGTTGTTGGCCGGCGTGCGCAGCACGTTGCGGTGGTCGTTGCGCTGGGTCACCAGGTCCGGGTGCTGGTCGTCGTGCAGGGCGTGGGCGATGTAGGGGCGGTCCGGGTCGCCCTGCTCGAAAGCGATGGCGACTTCGGTGCCAGCGATCAGCGGCAGGTGCAGGCCGTAGGTGTCGCCGGCGTAGGCGCGGGCCTGGCGCAGCCATTTGCTTTCGCGGCCGGCGGGCCAGGTGTCGCGGTCGAAGAGGAACTTGACCCGGTAGCGCCCTTGCATATCGATTTCGGTGTACAGGGGGTTGCTCTGGGGGTGGGTGATGCGTGCCGGCAGGGTGCCGGCGATTTGTGGTTTGGGCGGCACCTCGGGCCGGAAACACAGGCGCAACGCGTAGGGCATGGCCTCGAAATCGCAGGTCAGGCTGCGGTCGCGGGCGGCGCGCGTGGTGATCTTTGTGATCACCACGCGGGAGGCGAAGGCCTTGGGGGCGTCGCCGCTGATGGTCAGGACCTGACCCGGGGCCAGGGTGGCGCTGCTGCTGGTGCCGCTGAGGTGGGTCTGGTTGTTGAGGTAGCGTTCGTGGCGCAGGCGCGCATAGAAAAAGCCGCTTTCGCTTTGCAGGTCTTCGTCGCGCAGGTGGGACTTGCCGAGCACGCGGTAGGGTTCGGCGTAGTGGTAGGCGTCGCCGTAGGTGTTGTCGGCGACGCCGCGGGTCGTGGCCACGCCGTGGGTGGCGGGCTCGCCGAGGGTCTGGTCGACCTCGCCGTCGAGGTAGGCGCGGCTGTCGTCGGGGTGATAGGCGCGTACGCTGACGTGCTGTTCCACCACCCGGTGGCGGGTTTTCAGGGCCCAGACGCTGTCCTCGACGCTGTTGCTGAAGCCCGACGGCGAGCGCAGCGGCAGTTCGACGTCGAACTGGTAGCAGCGCTGGTCGTCGCAGAACTCGACGACGTCGAAGGCGAGCTCTTCGTGCTGGGTGCAGCGGTACCAGATGCCGACGTCGGCCAGGATGCGACTGATGAAAGCCAGGTCGCTTTCCTGGTACTGCATCACCTGCTCGCGCGGCGGGTACTCGCGCTTGAGGTTGAAGCGAAAGTGCCCGGTGTCCAGACCATGGCGGTCGCGCAGAATGCTTTTGACGATGTCTGGCACGGACTGGTGCTGATAGATCCGCGTTTGCTGGCCGCGATCGAGCAGGGCCAGGCGCGGTTGCAGGATGACTTCGTAGCGGGCTTCGTCGATTGAGCCGGACAGGCGCTGGCAGGCGGTAATGCGGCCATAGACGGTGCGCAGGGGCTTGGGCGGTCTGGGTACTTCCCAAGAGGCCACGCGCAGGGTCGAGGGGTCGGCGAACAGGCTGAATTCGGCGTACTGGCCGATGAATTTTTCCGCGCCGATGTCGAGGTCGCTGGCGGTGAATTCGATGCGGTAGAGGTAGGGTTGGCTAAGGTGCTCATGGCCCTCGAAGGTGAGGACGTCGAGGTGGGTGTCGAGGCCATCGATCTGTAGTTTGTGGCGGCTGTGGTCGAAGAAGGTGCGCGGTGTGTTGGACAAAATCAGGCCTCCCTTGGCTTTTGAAGCGGACGGGGAGGCTTCGTTGCCACCCTCGTTCAAACGCTGGGCAGCTTTCAGGAAGGCAAAAAAGGTTGATATAGGACGTTTCTAATAAGCGTGTAGGGTGCTTCCGAATAATGCAGCAGGCCACGACGCCCTAAGAATCTACCTACAACAGCAAAAGAATCCTCGGCATCTCGACACCGACCATGAATGAGTCTTTCTGACCAGGACTCCACCTGACGACCGGCAGCAAAAACCATTTGCCACAAAATATTACATACGTCATATTACAGCCATCATAATTACCGACACCCTGACAGGTATCCCTCCATGACCAGCATGTCCACCGTAGAACCCGATCTGGACTCCCCGGTGAAACCGGCAAAACCTCCCCTGCTCAAACGCCTGCTGTTGCCAACAGTGGGCATCGCAGCACTGGTGCTGGCTGGTGTGTATGGCGCGCATTGGTGGACCGCCGGGCGTTTCATCGAAGAAACCGACGACGCCTACATCGGCGGCGATGTAACGGTGATCGGGCCGAAAGTGGCAGGCTATATCGACGAAGTGCTGGTGGCCGACAACCAGCAGGTCAAGGCTGGCGACGTGCTGATCCGTCTCGATTCGCGCGACTACCGCGCCAACCTGGCCAAGGCCGAAGGCGCAGTGGCCGCCCAGGAGGCCTTGCTGGCCAACCTCGACGCCACCGAACAATTGCAACAGGCCGTCATCGGCCAGGCCCGCGCCGGCATCGACGCCGCCGGTGCCGAAACCGCCCGTTCGCGGGATGACGATGCCCGCTACAAAAAACTGGTGATCACCAACGCCGTCTCGGTGGAAAGCGCCCAGCGAGCCAACACCACGTTCAAGACGGCCCAGGCCCAAAGCAACCGCGCCCAGGCTGAACTGCTGGCCGCGCAGCGCCAGTTGAATGTGATCGACACCCAGAAACAACAAGCCCGGGCCGCCCTGATCCAGGCCAAGGCCGAGCGCGACCTGGCGCAATTGAATGTCGGCTACACCGAACTGAAGGCACCGGTCGACGGTGTGATCGGCAATCGCCGGGCCCGGGTCGGCGCCTATGCCCAGGCCGGCTCGCAATTGCTCTCGGTGGTACCGACCAGCGGTCTGTGGGTCGATGCCAACTTCAAGGAAGACCAACTGGCGCACATGGTGCCTGGGCAACGGGTGGTGATCCGTGCCGATGTGCTGTCGGGGCAGGAATTCCACGGTCACCTGGACAGCCTCGCCCCCGCCAGCGGTTCGCAATTCAGTGTGTTGCCGCCGGAAAACGCTACCGGCAACTTCACCAAGATCGTGCAGCGGGTGCCGGTGCGGATTCACCTCGACCCGCCCGACAGTGTGCTCGGCCACCTGCGTCCGGGGTTGTCGGTGACCGCTGAAGTGGACACGCGCAAGGAGCCTGAAGCGCCAGCCGTGGCCAGCGCGCCATGAGCCGCGCCCTCGCCGCCCCGGCGCAACCGTTCAATGCCGCGAACATGGCGACGGCGACGAAGGTTTTCGCCTTTGCCAGCATGTGCATCGGTATGTTCATTGCGCTGCTGGATATCCAGATTGTCTCGGCTTCGTTGCGTGACATCGGCGGCGGGCTCTCCGCCGGCACCGACGAAACCGCGTGGGTACAAACCAGTTACCTGATCGCCGAAATCATCGTGATCCCGCTGTCGGGCTGGCTGTCCCGGGTATTTTCCACGCGCTGGCTGTTCTGCGCATCGGCGGTGGGTTTCACCCTGACCAGCCTGCTGTGCGGCGTGGCCTGGAACATCCAGAGCATGATTGCCTTCCGCGCCCTGCAAGGGTTTCTGGGCGGCTCGATGATTCCGCTGGTGTTCACCACGGCCTTCGTGTTCTTCACCGGCAAACAACGGGTGATCGCCGCCGCGACCATCGGTGCGGTGGCCTCATTGGCACCGACCCTGGGACCGGTGATCGGTGGCTGGATCACCGACATATCGTCCTGGCACTGGCTGTTCTACATCAACCTGGTCCCCGGCATCTTTGTCGCCGTGGCCGTGCCGATGCTGGTAAAAATCGACCAGCCGGAACTGTCGCTGCTCAAAGGCGCGGATTACTTGAGCATGGTGTTTCTGGCGCTGTTCCTCGGCTGCCTGGAATACACCCTCGAAGAAGGCCCGCGCTGGAACTGGTTCAGCGACCGCACGATCCTGACCACCGCGTGGATCAGCGGCCTGGCCGGGCTGGCTTTCATCGGCCGGACCTTGCACGCGGCCAATCCGATTGTCGATCTGCGCGCCTTGAAGGACCGCAATTTCGCCCTTGGCTGTTTCTTCTCGTTCGTCACTGGTATCGGCCTGTTCGCCACGATTTACCTGACGCCGCTGTTCCTTGGCCGGGTGCGTGGCTACGGAGCGCTGGACATTGGTCTGGCGGTTTTCTCCACCGGGGTGTTCCAGATCATGGCGATTCCGCTGTACGCCTTTCTGGCCAATCGCATCGACCTGCGCTGGATCATGATGACCGGCCTTGGGCTGTTCGCGTTATCGATGTGGGATTTCAGCCCGATCACCCATGACTGGGGGGCCAGGGAATTGATGCTGCCGCAAGCCCTGCGCGGGATTGCCCAGCAATTGGCGGTGCCGCCGACGGTGACCTTGACCCTCGGCGGCCTGGCGCCGGCACGGCTCAAGCATGCGTCGGGGTTGTTCAACCTGATGCGCAACCTGGGCGGGGCTATCGGCATTGCCGCCTGCGCGACCATCCTCAACGACCGCACCAACCTGCATTTCACCCGGTTGGCGGAGAATCTCAACAGCACCAACGAGGCGCTCAACCAATGGCTGTCCCAGGTCGGCAACAACTTCGCTGCCCTCGGTCAGAGCGGTGACGCCGGGGTCACCGCCAGCCTGCATCAGCTATGGTTGCTGACCTACCGCGAAGCCCAGACGCAAACCTATGGCGACGCGTTCCTGATGATCATGGTCTGCTTCATTATTGCCACGGCGATGGTGCCCCTGATGCGCAAGGTGCAACCACCGGCCGCGCCGAGTGCCGATGCTCATTGATGCTTGTGCGGGTCAGGCCTGGGGCATTTTGCGGAAGCCGATGGCCAGGCGGTTCCAGGCATTGATGGTGGTGATGGCGACGGTCAGGTCGACCATTTCCTTGGCATCGAACTGGGCGGTAGCCAGTTCATAGTCTTCGTCCGGGGCATGGGTCTGGCTGATCAGGGTCAGGGATTCGGTCCAGGCCAGTGCGGCGCGTTCACGCTCGGTGAAGAACGGTGTTTCGCGCCAGGCCGACAGTGTGGCCAGGCGACGCTCGGACTCACCACCCTTGCGTGCATCGGCGCTGTGCATGTCCAGGCAGAAGGCGCAGCCGTTGATTTGCGAGGTGCGCAGCTTGACCAGTTCGATCAGGTTTTTTTCCAGCGGCAGCTTCGACACCGCTGTTTCCAGGGCGATCATCGCCTTGAGGGCATCAGGGGACGCAGTGTAGAAATCGATACGGGTTTTCATGGCGTGCTCCAGGGCAAGTGGGTGTGTCACTACGTTAGTCCCCTGGCCGGTTTACACAAATAGCCAATCTTTCAGAAGTCGAGGAGGCCACTGCGGTGCCTTCTTGAAAGAAAGTGCTATTTGAGAGTTCCCATCACTTGGCCTGCACCACCAGATCGCCGCCCGGAGCAGCGGCCATTCACGCCCGATTGCGCAACCACTGCAAAAAGCCCTTTTTCGCCACCGCCACCGGCAGGTCCTGAGTCAGGGTTTTCGCCTTGTGCAGCCGGTAATCGAGCAAGGTTTTCATTGCATCGCTGATGTCATGACGGGCATCCAGGCACGGCTTGAGGTAGGACTTTTCGATGCGGTACAGGCCACAGAATGTCTTGGCGATGAACCGCGCAGGCACCGAACTGTCGGCCAGTATCCCGGCCTCGCCGATCACTTCACCCGGCCCCATGCGCCCGGATTCGAAAGGTTCGCCGTGCCGGGTCAGCGTCACCGTCACCACCCCGGACTCGATGATGAACAAGTGATCACTGACCTCCCCCGCCTCCAGGATCGTTTCCCCGGCGCGGAATGATTGCAAGGTCATGTTCTGGCTGAAAGTGTCTTTCTCTTCCTGGCGCAGGGTGGAGAAAATCGGCGAACTGTCGAGCAACGCCCGGGCCCGCGACAGGTTGCCTGGCGGATTGGGCTCCACGCTCGACAGCAGGTTGACGCCGGACGCCTGCAAGTGCCGGTAGGCCAGGTCGAACAGTTGATTGCGCACCGAACGCTTCTCGTCCATCGACGCGACAAACCCGCTGATTTCATAGATCACTCCGGTGTTGCTCGCACTTTTCATGCCGACACTCGGCGACGGTGTCTCCAGCAGAAAGCGGCAGCCTTGCATGGCCCGCTCCAGGGCTTCGATCACCGTGTTCGGCCGCGCGTGCGGGCTCACTTCCAACGAAACGGAGATGCCGAACATATCGCTCGGCCGACTGAAATTGATGATCTTGGCCTTGGCGGCCAGGGAGTTGGGAATCACCGCCATGCAACCCTGGGAGGTCTGCAGGCGCGTGGCACGCCAGTCGATGTCGGTGACCCGGCCTTCCATGCCATCAATGGAGATGTAGTCATCCAGTTGATAGGGTTTGGTGGTGTTCAGGACGATCCCGGAGAAAACGTCACTGAGGGTACTTTGCAAGGCCAGGCCGACAATGATCGCCAACGCACCGGACGTCGCCAGCACGCCCTTGACCGGTAGATCGAGCACATAGGCCAGGGCGGCAATGATCGCGATCAGGAAAATCACCGCACCGAGCAAATCCTGAAGCAATCGCCCGGTATGCCCCACCCGTTGCATCATCACCGCGCCGATCAGCACCGTCAGCATCCGCGCGCCGAACAACCACCAGCCGATCTGCAATCCGGTGGCCGCCAGGTGCAACGGTACGTTGTCGGCCCAGGGCGGCGGCTCCATCGGGTTCAGGCCTTCGTTGAACAGCAGAAGGCTGTATAGCGCGAAAATCGTGACCCGCAACAGAAGCTTCCAAGGGTTGCGGTTGTCACCGATTAAACGCCACAACCCGAGGTCAATCAGGATCAGCACCATGGCGCAGATCAATGGGTGTTCGGTGAGGAAAGACAGCATCAAGCAACTCCAGCCAGGGCTAATAACGCGAAGATCGCACAGATTGGCCATAGTGTAGGAGCAATTGATTTGGCAGGATGAACACGTCTGGCTAGACACCAAAAAAACCTGTGGGAGCGGGCTTGCTCCGGGCGGCGATCCGACGAAAGCGGTGTGTCAGCCAACAAAAATGCTGAACGTGAATCCGTCTTCGCGAGCAAGCCCGCTCCCACAGGGGGGAAGCGTGATGCCGAAGTTACTTGCTATTGGCCAGCGTGCTGTAGCTGGTCATCAGGTTGCGGTAATCCGGAATATGGTTGGAGAACAGCGTGCCCAACCCTTCGATGTCGTTGCGCCAGTCGCGGTGCAGTTCACAGGCCAGGCCGAACCAGGTCATCAGTTGCGCGCCCTGAGCGGTCATTCGGTTCCACGCCGATTCGCGGGTCAGTTCGTTGAAAGTGCCGGACGCGTCGGTGACCACGAACACCTCAAAACCTTCGGCCAGGGCCGAAAGAGCCGGGAATGCCACGCACACTTCCGTCACCACACCGGCGATGATCAGTTGTTTCTTGCCGGTGGCCTTGATCGCCTTGACGAAATCTTCGTTGTCCCAGGCGTTGATCTGGCCCGGGCGAGCGATGTACGGCGCGTCCGGAAAAAGTGCCTTGAGCTCGGGCACCAGCGGGCCGTTGGGACCGGTTTCGAAACTGGTGGTGAGGATGGTCGGCAGCTTGAAGTACTTGGCCAGGTCGGCCAGGGCCAGCACGTTGTTCTTGAATCGATCCGGGTCGATGTCGCGCACCAGTGACAGCAGGCCCGCCTGATGATCAACCATCAGAACCGCGGCGTTGTCCTTGTCGAGACGCTTGTAGGAAGTAGTCATTGCAGTAGTCCTCGCGTGTTATCGATGCCGAATGAAAATCGGCGTGGGGTCACCGGTCAGCGCTGGGAGTCCAGCGCCTCGTGTTCGTTCGCCACTTGCTGAGCCTTGAGGTAACTCTCGATCAGCAATTGATAATGCGGCATGGCTTGGGCGTAGACAGCGGCCCACTGCTCGGCATCCGGACGGTTCCACGAGCCTTGCAGCTCAGAGAGCGTAGCCATGATGTCGATCGGCACCACCCCGGCCTGGGCCAAACGGGCAACGGTCAGATCAGTGGCCAGTTTCGAGTGGTTGCCGGAGGCGTCGACCACGGCAAACACCTTGTAGCCTTCATGCACGGCGGCGATGGACGGGAACGCCAGGCACACGCTGGTCAAGGTGCCGGCGATCACCAGGGTTTTCTTGCCGGTGGCTTTGACCGCCGCGTGAAACTCCGGGTTGTCCCAGGCGTTGATTTCACCTTTGCGCGCCACGTACTGCGCATGGGGTGCGGCCTCGTGGATTTCCGGGATCAACGGCCCGTTCGGCCCCTGGGGAACGGAAGCGGTGGTGATCACCGGCATCTTCAACAGGGTCGCGGCCTTGGCCAGGGCAATGGCGTTGGCGCGCAGTTGGGGTACGTCCATGTCCTTGACGATCTGGAACAGTCCGCTCTGGTGATCGATCAGCAGCATCGCGCTGTCATTGGGGTCGATGGTCGGTTTCTGGCCGTTGAAGTTGGCCGCGTAGACAGTGTTCATGTGCGTTTCCTCTTTCTTTTGGGCAACAGCCATCCCTGGCCTGAAAACCGGCCTACTCATCCTGTGTAGAGTCGGGTGTTGAAGCGCTGCGAATTAACCGTGCATCCGGCCGAAGCGACCGGACTGGAAGTCGGCGAAGGCCTGGTGGATTTCTTGCTCGGTGTTCATCACGAACGGCCCGTGGCCGACGATCGGCTCGTCGATCGGTTCGCCGCTGAGCAACAGCACCACCGCGTCTTCGCTGGCTTCGAGGGTCAACTGATCGCCCTTGCGGTCGAACAGGGCCAGTTGCCCCTGGCGCACCGATTCCAGGCCGTTGACCTGAACCGTGCCGCGCAGAACCACCAGTGCGGTGTTGCGCCCTTCATGCAGATCCAGGGTGAGCAACTTGCCGGCATTCAAACGAATGTCCCACACGTCGACCGGGGTGAAGGTGCGCGCCGCGCCCTTGTGGCCGTCGAACTCACCGGCGATCAGGCGCAGGCTGCCGGCGTTGTCCTTCAAGGCGATGCTCGGGATGTCACGGTCGAGAATCGTTTGGTAGCCGGGGTCGGCCATTTTGTCCCTGGCCGGCAGGTTGACCCACAGTTGCACCATCTCCAGGGTGCCACCGCTCCTGGCGAAACCTTCGGAGTGAAACTCTTCATGCAGGATCCCCGAGGCCGCGGTCATCCATTGCACATCGCCGGGGCCGATCTTGCCGCCGCTGCCGGTGGAGTCCCGGTGCTCCAGTTCGCCCTTGTAAACGATAGTCACGGTTTCGAAGCCACGATGCGGATGCTGACCAACGCCACGTCGCTCGCTGGTCGGGGTGAATTCAGCGGGGCCGGCGTGATCCAGCAACAGGAACGGGCTGATGTGCTTGCCCAGGTTGTCGTAGGAAAACAGCGTGCGAACCGGAAAACCGTCGCCAACCCAATGGGTCCGTGGACTGGTGTAGATACCGATGATGTTTTTCATGGTGTCTCCTGATGAGGTGAGTGAAGCCATGGACAAAGCTTAAAACCGTGACCTTTGCTGCGCTAGACTGCAAAAATCAGCTTTAGCGTTCTATTTGGAGAACGATGGTGGAAGACCTCAACACCCTCTACTACTTCACCCAGGTGGTGGAGCATCACGGTTTTGCCGCGGCCGGTCGCGCACTGGACATGCCCAAGTCCAAGCTCAGCCGACGCATTGCCGAACTCGAAGAACGCCTTGGTGTGCGCCTGCTGCACCGCACCAGCCGGCATTGTTCATTGACGGAAATCGGCCAGGCCTATTACCAGCGCTGCCTGGCCATGCGGGTGGAGGCGGAAAGCGCCGCCGAACTGATCGAGCGCAACCGCTCCGAGCCTCAGGGCCTGGTGCGTGTCAGTTGCCCGACGGCGCTGCTCAATTCCTGGGTCGGGCCGATGCTGACCCGCTACATGCTCAAGTACCCCTTGGTGGAGTTGTTCATCGAGAGCACCAATCGCCGGGTCGACCTGATTCACGAAGGCTTCGACATTGCCCTGCGGGTACGCTTTCCGCCGCTGGAAAACACCGACATGGTGATGAAGGTGCTGGGCAACAGCACCCAGAGCGTGGTCGGCAGCCCGGCCTTTTTATCGCGCCTGTCGACACCGGCCTCCCCGGCCGACCTCAGCGGCTTGCCGAGCCTGCACTGGGGCGCGGCGCAGCGCGAATATCAGTGGGAACTGTTCGGTGCCGACGGCAGCACCGCGATGATCCGGCATGCACCGCGCATGGTCACCGATGACCTGTTGGCCTTGCGCCATGCGGCGCTCGCCGGGATCGGCATCGTGCACCTGCCCAGCGTGGTGGTGCGCGATGAAATCGCTGCCGGGCAACTGGTGGAACTGGTGCCGGGCTGGGCACCGAAGAGCGGTGTCATCCATGCGATCTTCCCCTCGCGCCGGGGGTTGCTGCCTTCGGTGCGCACGTTGATCGATTTTCTTGGGGAGGAATTCAGCCGTAGTGATATTGACTGAAAGCAGCTGCAAGCTTTTAGCGGCAAGCGGCAAGTTGATGGGGGGATGTATGCGGCCGGGTCGACCTCTTGGATGATTCTTGATTTTCAGTAAACATTGCTTTGCCGATCCAGCGGTTTTTCTCACGGATGCAGTTGCGGATACTGCCGCCCATTCCCACTGCAACCTCTGGAGTCATTGATGTCTATTCCCGCCTTCGGCCTGGGTACGTTTCGCTTGCAAGGCCAGGTGGTCATCGATTCGGTGAGCACCGCCCTGGCGCTCGGCTACCGGGTGATCGATACCGCACAAATCTACGAGAACGAAGCCGAAGTCGGCGAGGCTATCGCGGCCAGCGGCATCGCCCGGGAAGAGTTGTTCATCACCAGCAAGATCTGGGTCGCCAACCTGGCCGGTGATCGCCTGATCGACAGCCTGAAAGAAAGCCTGCGCAAACTGCAGACCGACTGCCTGGACCTGACCCTGATCCACTGGCCGTCGCCGGACGATCAAGTGCCGGTCGAAGAGTTCATGGGCGCCCTGCTCGAAGCCAGGCGCCTGGGCCTGACCCGGCAGATCGGCGTGTCCAACTTCACCATCGACCTGATGAAACAGGCGATCGCGGCCATTGGTGCCGAGCACATCGCCACCCACCAGATCGAACTACACCCCTACCTGCAAAACCGCGAGGTCGTCGAGTTCGCACGCAGCCAGGGCATCGGCATCACCTCGTACATGACCCTGGCTTACGGTGAAGCTCTCAAGGACCCGCTCATCCAGCAGATCGCCGAGCGCCTGCACGCGACACCGGCGCAGGTCACCCTGGCTTGGGCCATGCAATCGGGTTACGCCGTGATCCCGTCTTCCACGCGCCGGGCCAACCTCGAAAGCAACTTGAAGGCTTGCGAGCTGACCTTGAGCGAGGCCGACATGGCCTTGATCGCAACGCTGGATCGCGGCCACCGGTTGACCAGCCCCAAAGGCATCGCACCGAATTGGGATTGAGCCTCAATCCTGCTCCAGACGCTGGTCCAGGCGGGCCATGGCTTGCTGCAACTGGTCGACGGCGTCGTCGATCAGTGCCGCGCGGCCGTCATTGCACGCCCGCTCCAGTTGTTCGCAACACTCGACCAGGCCAAGCGCTCGCACCATCAGCGCCCCGCCCTTGATCCGGTGTGCCAACTCCTGCAAACCCGGGCGATTGCCGCCGGCATGCAAGGCCAGCAAATGCACGCGATCCTCGCGGTTGGTCAGCGCCAGATCGTGCAATAGTTGATCGATCAGCTCACGGTCCGCATCCGCATAGCGTTCCAGCCCGCTCAAATCGAATTCGGCGAAGCCAGGGTCGTCGATTGCCGCTGGGGGGGCGCCGGGAAACCGATGGGCCAGCCACGCCTGCAAATCCACCAGGCGAATGGGCTTGAACAGGCAATCGTCCATGCCCGCGGCCTGACACCGGGCTTTCTCCTCGGCCTGCGCATTGGCGGTAAAGCCCAGAATCAGCGTCGGCGACAGCCCCTGAACCCGCTCTTGCTCACGTATCGCGCCCGCCAATTCGTAACCACTGAGCACCGGCATATTGCAGTCGGTAATGACCAGATCGAACCCGTGCCCTCGCCACTGCGCAAGCCCCTGCGCCCCGTCTTCAGCCAGCACCACACGATGGCCCAGGTAGCTCAGCTGCCGCGAAAGCAACAGACGATTGGCCGGATAATCGTCGACCACCAGAATCGACAACGCCCGGGTCGTGAGCTGCGCCGGATCCAGGGGCTTGCCCCCCGCGGGTAACGCTTGCAGGGCAGGCAGCACCAGGCTGATGTCGACCCGCGTCCCGCGCCCAGGCTCACTGTCGAGCTGCAGGCGGCCGCCCATCATTTCGCACAAGGTACGACTGATCATCAGGCCCAGGCCGGAACCTTGCCGGGCGCTCTGCTGGCTGTTGCCCGCCTGCACGAACGGGCTGAACAGGCGTTGCTGGTCGAAAGCGCTGATGCCAATGCCGCTGTCTTCGATCCGTACACTGACGGCGAGCTGCGCCGGGGCTTGAGGCCGCACTCGCAGCGTCAGGCTCACCTGGCCTTCCCGGGTGAACTTGATCGCATTGCTCAGCAGATTGGACAGCACCTGTTTGAAGCGCGTGGGATCGAGCATCGCATCGCGGTCACTGTAGTCGTCGAACTCGACCCGCCACTGCAGATTCTTCTGTATTGCCAACCCTTCGAAAACCCGGCAGACCGACGTCACCAGCTCGTGCAGATTGACCCGCTCCGGCGCCAGCGACAAATGCCCGGATTCGATCCGGGCGACATCCAGAATGTCGCCGATCAAATCCAGCAACTGCTGCCCGGCGTTGGACGCCACCTCGATGGCGGCGCGGTCGGTCTCCCCCTCATCGGCCCGTTTCAGCGCCAGTTCCAGCATGCCGATCAATGCGTTCATCGGCGTGCGGATTTCATGGCTCATGGTGGCCAGGAACGTAGTCTTGGCCCGGTTGGCGTCGTCCGCCGCGTCCTTGGCTTCCTGCAATTGCCCGAGCAATTGCTGACGCTGGCGAATCTGCCGCCGCTGCCAGACGATCCCGGCCAACGCGAGCAACAGCAAGACACCCGCCACCGCAAACGCTTGCACGATCGCCTGCCGGTGTCGCAGCCAGTAACTCTGCTCGACCATCGCGTCATAGCGCCAGGGTTGGGTCAGCTCGTCAATTTCCTCGGGAGGGATGCTCAGCAGCGCCTTGTCCAGAATCGAATGCAGTTCAGTCGCCTCGCGACTGGTTGCCAGGGTGCTTCGGGCGGGATCGGTGCCCACGGTACTGGTCACTTGCAGACGATCGCGATACTGCCGGGAAATCAGGTAACGGGCGCTGATCAACGAGTTGATGCCGCCATGGGCCTTGCCCTGGGCAACCATTTCCATGGCGTCCGTCGACAGTGGCGCATCAACCCGCTGGATCAGCGGGTAATGCTGGCGAATGTACTCGCCGGCAATGTTGCCCTGGGTCAGCGCCAGGGTTCTCCCCACCATGTCATCCAGCGCCCTGGGGCTGTCCGCGGCCACGCGGGTCACCAGCACCGAAGGGCTGCTCAGGAACGCGCGAGTGAACAGCAAATCATCTTCACGCTGGGAACTGAGACCGATACCGGCCAGTACATCGATCTGCCCGCTCTTGATGCCGGTCATCATCTCGGCCACCGACTTCATGCCGCGGATGTCAAATTGCAAGCCGGTGCGCAAACTGATTTTCGTCAGCACGTCGATGCCAATACCGCGAAACTTGCCTTCGCTGTCGATAAATGAAATCGGCGGGATATTTTCGTTGATCGCGACCCTCACCCGCGGGTGGCGTTCGAGCCAGTGCTGTTCGGCCACGCTCAATTGCAATGACTGTGTGCCGGGGATAGACACCCCGTTTGCCCCCCAACGACGCAGGATGTTCATTTGTTTATTGGTGGTGATGACCGCCAGCGCCTTGTTGACGACACGCAATAGCGCAACGTTGTCGCGGGCCATCGCAAAGGCAAAACGCCCGGACTCCATGGGCGAGAAGTCCGTCAGTTGCACGTTGTTCAGGTAATTCTTGCTGATCAGGTAATGGGCATTGATCGCATCGCCCAGATAGACATCGGCCTGGCCGAACGCCACGGCGCCCATCGCCGCCAGTGTCGAGGGAAACAGCTGGACCTGCGCTTTGGAATAGAACTGTTGCACGCTGTATTCGGGCAAGTAGTGATACAGCATCACCAGCCGCTTGCCCGCCAGTGTCGGGTCGAGCACCGGAGGGAAATCGGTGCGCGTGACCAGCACCGGTTGATCGACAGCGTAGGCACTGGACATCTGCAGCTGTGGATCTTCGGCTTCAAATCGATTGGCCGTTCCCAGCAGGTCTGCCTGCCCTTCCTTGATGGCCTGCACCGCGGCGGCCCGCGACGGATAACGTTGAACCTCAATGACGACGTTCAACAATTGTTCGAGCAACCCGGCGTAATCGGCTGTCACGCCTTCGAACACCCTGCCCGCCGTGTTGAACTCGAAGGGGGGATAGTCCGGCGCCGAGACCGCCAGTACCAATCGGCCCTTTTGCTGCAGCCAGCGCAACTCGGTTTCCGACAACCTGACGCTCATGCCTTCGGCACTCGAGCGTCCCAAAAGGGTCAACGACTGTTGTGCACAGACCGTCGATGCCCATAGAAGAAGGCCGATCAGCACCCCACCTGCCAGTCGTCGGAGAGCATTCATTCAGATCAAATGATTGCGCAGGGCGAAATCCCTCAAGTGCACCGACGAGCTCACGTTGAGCTTGAGGATGAGTCGGGTCTTGTAGGTACTGACGGTCTTGTAGCTCAGGTGCATGATCTCGGCGATTTCCAGGTTTTTCGAGCCCCGGGCCAGATACTGCAGAATGGTCAACTCACGATTGGAGAGACTGTCGATCAACTGCTTTTCACTGCGTTGCAAATCCCCCATCGACACGGAACTCGAGGGGAGCTGGGCGAAATAGGTGTAGCCGGCCATTACGGAGTTCACCGCCGCCGTCAAGTCATCCAGGTCCTTGCTCTTGGAAACATAGGCAACAGCCCCGGCACGCATGCAGCGGTCCTGATAGAACTGGGCCTCCAGCGAGGTGAACACCACCACTCGACATCGCGTGTTTTCGGCCTTGATACGGTCCATCACCTCAAGCCCCGCCACACCGGGAAGGCCCAGATCAAGCAACAGGACATCCGGTTGATGTTCCCGGATCAACGCCAGGACCTTATCGCCTCGGGAGGCCTCGTAAATCTGCTCGAACCCTTCACCCTTGAGTACGAGTTTGATCATGGAGCGAACCACCGGATGATCTTCCACAATCAGTGCTGACTTCATGACTACTCCCGTGCAAAACAACACGATCGGGCAAAAAATGCCCTCCAGATACCGCAGCGGTTGGGCACAACGCTGCGCATAGACTTTTGCATGGAGGGCTGGAAGGAACTACCTGACAGAAATGACAGTTCCGACAAACGGCAACCGACGATCAACGACGCTCATCAACTGCGTAATTGACGCAAGGTCAGGCAGAGCGGCCTGGCTGAGCTGGACTTTGCCCACGACTGGCTGCAACTGCGTCTGCTGTTCATTGAAGATAAACGCGTGATGGACCTGCGGGTTATTGGCAAAGTAATTGAACAGGTCCAGCGCTCCGCGGGCCATCGCCTCATTGACGAGCACCAGATCCAGAGGCTCGCAACCGTACTCCACCAGTGGAAGGAGCTCGTCGAGGCTCTGAACCGGTGCCACCCGGAAGTAGCCGAGCTGGTTGAACAGCCGCTCGATCCGCAGGCGGTTGAAGTGCTGCGCATCGGCGATCAGGATGCGCAAGGATTTGTTCGGCAAGGTGACCTCCAAAAGGATGTCGGTTTCAAGAGGTCGCAAAGCCTACGGAAGACCGCCCTAGGTTTATGTAGGAATATTCCTAAATAAATGCCGGTTAGTCTGACTCGTGCCAGGGAAACCCTGGCCTTTACTCCGTGGTACTCGGACTCCAGAACGCCTGCACCACCAGGGTCGACGTCGAAATCCGTGCCACCAGCGCATCCAGTTCATCGCCATCGACCGAGGTGGTCGCCAGGGTGGCTTCGATTTCAATTTCATCCGTGCCGAAGGCGTGCACATCGACATCGCTGGCCGGATAGTTGCAGCGCGCAAGCTCAGCTTCGAGCAAGGCCAGCACGGTTTTCTGCTGCGTACGCCGGGCAATGACGTAGACGATGTTGGTGACTTCCGCCGAAATCACATCCAGCGGCTGACGGTTGATGTTGTTGACGATCGGCCGCAGCAGCGTGTTTGCCGCGAGCACAAACAAGGTGCCAAGCAGCGCCTCGGCCAGCAGGTCGGCACCGGCGCAGGCACCGACCGCCGCCGAGGTCCAGAGCGTGGCGGCCGTATTGAGGCCGCGCACATTGCCCTCTTCGCGCATGATCACCCCGGCACCGAGAAAGCCGATGCCGGAAACCACGTAGGCTACGACCCGCACGGCGCCTTCGGCACCGGCGAGCCGGTTGGCCATGTCGACGAAAATCGCCGCGCCCACCGCCACCAGCACGTTGGTGCGCAGCCCGGCGGTGCGCTGCCGGTACTGGCGCTCGAAACCGATCAGGCCACCGAGGATGAAGGCCGCGCTGAGGCTGACCAGGGTGTCGAGCAGGGAGGTCAGGTTGAGGTTGTTGACGGCTTGCATATAAAACTCCTTGAGAAACACACGATCCTTGTGGCGAGGGAGCTTGCTCCCGCTGGGCAGCGAAGCGGCCCCAAAACCTGACAATGCGGTACCTCCAGCAGACCTCGCTCGCCGGTTTTGCGACTGCTACGCAGTCGAGCGGGAGCAAGCTCCCTCGCCACAAAGCTCATGCTGGCAGCATTATTGCCAGCCAAACCGGCGAATGTAGAACCCCTTCACCGCCTGGGTCAGCGCCATGTACGCCAGCAGGATCACCGGCAGGAACACGAAGTACAGTGACGGCAACGCCTGCAATTTGAAGTAATGCGCCAGCGGTCCCATTGGCAGGAAAATCCCCACGGCCATGATCAACCCGGTCATCACCAGCAACGGCGTGGCCGCGCGGCTTTGCAAGAACGGGATCTTCGGCGTGCGAATCATGTGCACGATCAGTGTCTGGGTCAGCAGCCCGACCACGAACCAGCCGGACTGGAACAGGGTCTGGTGATCCGGGGTGTTGGCATCGAACACGTACCACATCAAGGCGAACGTGGTGATGTCGAAGATCGAGCTGATCGGCCCGAAAAACAGCATGAAGCGCCCGACATCCGCCGGTTGCCAGCGTTGCGGTTGCTTGAGCATTTCGTCATCGACGTTATCGAACGGGATGGCGATCTGCGAAATGTCATAGAGCAGGTTCTGCACCAGCAGGTGCATCGGCAGCATCGGCAGGAACGGGATGAACGCACTGGCCACCAGCACCGAGAACACATTGCCGAAGTTCGAACTGGCGGTCATCTTGATGTACTTGAGCATGTTGGCGAAGGTCCGGCGCCCTTCCAGCACGCCCTCCTCCAGCACCATCAGGCTCTTTTCCAGCAGGATGATGTCGGCCGCTTCCTTAGCGATGTCCACGGCGCTGTCCACCGAAATACCGATGTCGGCGGTGCGCAGGGCCGGGGCGTCGTTGATGCCGTCGCCCATGAAACCGACCACATGGCCGTTGCCCTTGAGCAGACGGACGATGCGCTCCTTGTGCGACGGCGTCAGCCTGGCAAAGACGTTGGTGGTCTCCACCGCCTTCGTCAGCTCGGCATCGCTCATGCGTTCGATGTCGTTGCCCATCAGCAGGCCTTGCTGTTCCAGGCCGACTTCGCGGCAGATTTTCGCGGTCACCAGTTCGTTGTCACCGGTCAGCACTTTCACCGCCACGCCATGGGCGGCCAGGGCCTTGATGGCCGGTGCGGTGCTTTCTTTCGGCGGATCGAGAAAGGCTACGTAACCGATCAGTGTCAGTGCCTGTTCATCGGCCAGACTGTAGGTGTCGCGCCCTTTGACCATTGGCCGTGCCGCTACCGCAACCACCCGCAAGCCTTCGGCGTTGAACGAGGCAGTGACCTGACGGATTCGCGCCAGCAGTTCCTCGGTCAAAGCTTCATCGACTTCGCCGTGACGCACCCGCGAGCACACCGCCAGCACCTCTTCCACCGCGCCCTTGCAGATCAGCAGGTGCGGTTGATCGCGCTCGGCCACCACCACCGACATGCGCCGGCGGGTGAAGTCGAACGGGATCTCGTCGACCTTGCGAAACGCCGTGCCGACTTTCAGCTCACGGTGGATTTCGACGTGTTCGAGTACCGCCACATCCAGCAGGTTTTTCAGGCCGGTCTGGTAGTAGCTGTTGAGGTAGGCCATTTCCAGCACGTCATCCGAGTCGTTGCCCCAGACGTCGACGTTGCGCGCCAGGAAGATCTTGTCCTGGGTCAGGGTGCCGGTCTTGTCGGTGCACAGCACGTCCATGGCGCCGAAGTTCTGGATGGCGTCGAGGCGTTTGACGATGACTTTCTTGCGCGACAGGAACACCGCGCCCTTGGCCAGGGTCGAGGTGACGATCATCGGCAGCATTTCCGGGGTCAGGCCCACGGCAATCGACAGTGCGAACAGCAGCGCTTCGGTCCAGTCGCCCTTGGTGAAACCGTTGATGAACAACACCAGTGGCGCCATCACGAACATGAAGCGGATCAGCAGCCAGCTGACTTTGTTGACCCCGGTCTGGAACGAAGTCGGCGCCCGGTCAGTGGCGCCGACCCGCTGGGCCAGGGCACCGAAATAGGTACTGTTGCCGGTGGTAAGAATCACCGCCATGGCCGTGCCGGACACCACGTTGGTGCCCATGAACAGGATGTTGTCCAGGTCCAGCGGATTGAGCGTGTCGCAGTCCTGCTGACGGGGAAACTTTTCCACCGGCATCGATTCACCGGTCATCGCTGCCTGGCTGACGAACAGGTCCTTGGCGCTGAGCACCCGGCAATCGGCGGGAATCATGTCACCGGCCGACAGCACGATCAGGTCGCCCGGCACCAGTTGCCTGATCGGCAATTCGATACGCTGCGCGCCGCGGTCCTCAAGGTCACGGCGCATCACCGTGGCGGTGTTGCTGACCATGGCCTTGAGGGCATCGGCGGCCTGGTTGGATTTGGTTTCCTGCCAGAAACGCAGCAAGGTCGAGAGCACCACCATGGAGAAAATCACGATGGCGGCTTTCATGTCTTCGGTCAGCCAGGAGATGACCGCCAGTAACGTCAGCAGCAGGTTGAATGGATTCTTGTAGCAGTGCCACAGGTGCGTCCACCACGGCAGCGGCTGTTCGTGCTCGACTTCGTTGAGGCCGTATTGCTCGCGCAGGGCATCGGCTTCGAGTTCGCTCAAGCCGTCGGTGTGACTGCCCAGGGTGTTGAGCAATTGACCGGTGTCGCTGCCGGCAGCGGCCACCAGGGTTTGCGCCAGGGTGGGCGGGACTTCACGGCTGACCGTGGTGTCGGTGAAGGTTTCCAGCAACGCCAGGCGACGGAAGTGCCGGACGATGTGGCGGTTTCGCAGGAAACCTGCGAAGAATTCCTTGAGGGTAAGTTTCATGGCTGGTGCCCCTTTGGTCAGCCGGGAAACCGTCGAGCAGGCAGGTCCACGCCGCTGCCGCCGGAACAACCGGCAAAGCAAGGCCTGGCGCGCCGGTCACGAATGACAGGCGTGTCGATAGAGCGGCGGCCACGACAAAAAGTCGAAACCACGCACTGTTCAGCGTCGATGAGAGGGACGTCGGGACACGGCCGGGACTGGCCATGATCGGGATGCCGCTGCTCGCTTTTCGGCGAGACAACGACACAGGAGACTGCGCGTTATCTTGCCGAGAAAATGCCGGTTACCGAGACCGGCCGACAACTGTCACTCGAACAAGTACCCACTGTGGGTCTCCGTAATGGATGAAAACGCGCGAAGCTTACGCCCCGATGTTTGGAGAGTAAACCCGATACAAAAGCTTGCAGGGGGAATCGCGGGGTTCTTCAGGAAGGGTTCAGGAATCAAAATTTGCGGTGTTCTTTCTGGCCCCTTCGCGAGCAAGCCCGCTCCCACACTTGATCTGCGAACACAGGCCAAAATGTGGGAGCGGGCTTGCTCGCGAAGGCGGTCTGACAGGCGCTGAAGATCCTAGCTGGCCGTCGCCAACAACAGATCCACCACCGACCGTCCATGCCCGCGATGCTTGCCGTGCTCATACAAAGAGCCGGCGATCTCATCGGCACGAATCGGCAGGATCGACAACAAGGTGTCGCTCAGCCCATGGCTGGCCTGGCAAAAGCCCTGCATGTAGAGGCCGGCCTTGAAGCGTTCATCGGTAATCAGCTTGTAGTTGCGATCGACCTCGAAATCACCCAGGTACTCTTCCAGCGGCGCCAGCAGTTTGCGGTGCATCTGCCGCTCGTAGCCGGTGGCCAGCACCACGGCGTCGTAGTGGCGCACCGAGACTTCGCCGGTGGCGTTGTTGTGCAACACCAGTTCGATGCCCCGCTCGTTGGCGGTGGCCTTTGAGAGGGTGGTCAGGATGTGGAACCCATGACGGGCGATGCCCGAGACCTTCTGCCGATAGAAGATGCCGTAGATGCGCTCGATCAGATCGATGTCCACCACCGAATAGTTGGTGTTGTGGTACTCGTTCACCAGTCGCTTGCGCTCGCTTTTTGGCTGCTGGAACACCAGGTCGGTGAACTCCGGCGAGAACACTTCGTTGACGAAGGGGCTGTCGTCGGCCGGCTTGAGCGCCGAGCCGCGCAGGATCACTGGGCGTCCCACTGGCGCATCCGCACACGGCAATGCTTCATGGCATTGACGATGTGCTTTTCGACCAGCGCACGGGAAATACCCAGTTGCTCGGCGATTTGCGGATGGGATAGGCCCTCGATCTTGCGCAACAGGAAGCTCTCGCGGCACAACCGTGGCAGCTCCGCCAAGGCCCGCTGGAGCATATCCAGGCGCTGGCCGTGATCGAGGACCTTGTGCGGCGAAGGCGTGAAGTAGCGTTCTTCGCTGTCGAGTACGTCCAGCGGCTCGGCCCGACGTGAGGCGTTGCGTCGATGGTCATCGATGACCAGATTCAATGCAGTGCGATAAAGAAACGCCCGGGGCTGCTCGATCGGCGCTTCGCTGGTGCGTTCCAGCACGCGCAGGTAAGCGTCATGCACCACATCTTCGGCCACCTGGCGGTTGCCCAGCCTGGCGTTCAGGAAACACACCAGCTCGCGATAGTAGTTTTCCAACATGACTCCCATCCGCACAGGAGTGCGGTTTCTGTCCTTGAGCCGTTTCGGCAACCGCTGAATGACACAGTGGCACGATAGTGGCAGTTCGAGACGCGCAATTTATAGTAATTCTCATATGGATTTAAAGTACTGCTTCAACTTGCCCGCTAATTAGCCATGGGCCCTGTAGGAGCGAGCTTGCTCGCGAAGGCGGCGGCACGTCATTGCCAAACTGCGCAAAGCGCTGGGGGAAAAAGTACTCTCGGCGCCCATCGAACAGATCGAGCGCTACCGCAGCCACCGGCTGATGATGGTGCTGGCGATTGCCATCGACACCGGCATCCAGGGCTCCGCCGATTTCATCTGTAACACCCAAGTGCGCTCGATCAACACCTTCGATCGCGGAGCTGTCCAGCCAGTTTTCCTCGCCCGAGCCGCACCTGCGGCTCAACGACAACGGTACCCGGCCGACCGTGGTCAACCATCTGCAATGGACAACGTCAGCTACACCTTCCCGGCCGCACCGGGCAGTGATGCGTTTCGCCTGGGCCCGGTGAACCTGACCATCGAGCAAGGCGACATCATTTTCATCGTTGGCGAAAACGGCTGCGCCAAGACCACGCTGATCAAGTTGCTGCTGGGGCTCTACGCGCCACAACAGGGGGAAATCCGGCTCAAAGGTCAGGGCATCGATGCGCACAATCGCGACGACTACCGCCAGTTGTTCACCACGATTTTTGCCGATTACTACCTGTTCGATGACGTGGTCCAGGGCGACCAGCACATCCCCGAAGATGCCAATACCTACCTGCAACGCCTGGAAATTGCGCACAAGGTCAGCGTCAGGGACGGCAGCTTCACCACCACCGACCTTCCGCCGCATCTTCTACACCGAGCTGCTGCCAGACCTCAAACGCCTGGGCAAAACCATCATCGTCATCTCCC
This sequence comes from Pseudomonas sp. GL-B-12, assembly GCF_019955895.1. Lineage (NCBI taxonomy): Bacteria > Pseudomonadati > Pseudomonadota > Gammaproteobacteria > Pseudomonadales > Pseudomonadaceae > Pseudomonas > Pseudomonas sp. GL-B-12. The sequence continues at coordinate 27,297 of NZ_JAHBCX010000013.1, read as the reverse complement.
ACGACGACCGCTACTTCGACATGGCCGATCAACTGGTGCGCATGGAATCGGGCCGGGTCGTCACCGAGCGCGCAACCGCCTGAACGCCGTTGCCGCACGCAAATCATTGTTTTTTGAAGTTTGTTTTCCGGTTTAGCCAAAGTGGTACGTCTAATAATAATTATCATTAACTAAAACACTGCACACACCATTGTGGAGCGATTCGAGCAATGCAAAGCCTTACTCTGTCCCGCGCACCGTTGGCATTAGCCATCGAACGGCAAAAGAAATTCCGAACGGTCGTGCCGGGCGCGCTGCTGACCCTGTTGCTGCTGGGTACGTCCCAGGTCGAGGCCGCCCCGGTGAACGTCAATGTGCCGGCTCAGTCGCTGGCCAGTGCATTGCGCCAACTGGGCCAGCAGACCAACCTGCAGATTCTCTACAGCCAGGACATGGTCAACGGCATCAAGTCAACGGCGGTGTCCGGCAACATGGAAGCGGAACAGGCACTGAAAACCTTGCTGCTGGGGAGCGGCATCAATTTTCAGTTGAATGGCAACACCGTGTCGCTGGTGCCAGCGGCCGGTGACTCCAGTGCATTGCAACTGGGTGCGACGTCCATCACCGGCGTGGCGCTGGGGCCGACCACTGAAGGCACGCACTCCTATACCAGCGATGAAGTGACCATCGGCAAAGGCAACATCAAGGTCAAGGACATCCCGCAGTCGGTGTCCGTCGTCACGCGCCAGCGCATGGACGACCAGAACCTGAACAGCCTGCAGGACGCCCTGCGTCAGGTCACCGGCGTGACCATCAAGACCTACAACTCCGGCTCCAGCCTCAATGACATCTTCATGCGTGGCTTCCTCGTCGACCAGGTGCAGGTCGACGGCGTCTCGCAACCCACCGGCCAGGGCGACATGGCCACCAGTTTCGACTTGGCGATGTACGACCGCATCGAAGTGCTGCGTGGCCCGTCCGGCCTGTACCAGGGCGCGGGTGAACCCGGCGGTACGATCAACGTGGTGCGCAAGCGCGCCCTGAGCAAATTCGCCCTCGGTGGCGAACTGGCCGCGGGCTCTTACGATCGCTACCGTTCCATGGTCGACGTCACCGGCCCGCTGAACGATCAGGGCACCGTGCGCGGTCGCTTCATCACCGCTTACGAAAACAACAAGTCTTTCGTCAACTACGCGCAGAACGAACGTCCGATGGCCTACGGTCGCCTGGAATTCGACCTCGACCCGGCCACCACCCTGTCGGTCGGCGGCGCTTACCAGCAGAACCATTCCACCCCGGCCTTCGGCTTGCCGGCCTACGCCGACGGCTCATTGCTCGACGTGCCGCGCTCGACCTTCGTCGACGCCAAGTGGAACACCCTCAACGAAAAAGTCTGGGAAACCTTCGCCGAACTCGACCACGAACTGGACAACGGCGGTCAGTTCAAGACCACCCTGACCTACCGCGACGCCGAAACCCCGCAGCGTAACTTCACCTGGGCCGACGGCGCGGTCGACCCGGCCACCGGTGACAGCTGGGCCGTGGCCTACGACTACTACACCCACATAAAGACCATCGGTGTCGACAGCTTCGTCACCACGCCGTTCGAATTCGCCAATCGCCGGCACGAGTTCACCCTGGGTGCCGAGTACCAGCACCTGGACAAGGACTTCACCTACGGCGGCGGCGAGTACTTCCCGATCAACGTGTTCGATCCGGGCAGCATCGACATTCCCCACAACGACTATGCGCACGTCAACGGCAACTGGTCAAAATCCGATCAGTACGGTGTCTACACCCGTGCCAAGTTCAATGTCACCGACTGGCTCGATGTCATCGGGGGCAGCCGCGTAACCTGGTACGAAAGCGATGCGAAGAACGCCAACGCCTTCTTCAACAACTTCGGTGAAGCCCACACCAGCATCAACCGCAAAGTCGTGCCGTACGGCGCCATCATCGGCAAGATCACCCCGCAACTGTCGACCTACTTCAGCTACACCGGCGTGTTCAAACCGCAGAGCGAAATCGGCACGGACGGCCAGCCGGTCGGCCCGCGCGAAGGCAAGCAGTACGAGATCGGCCTCAAGCGCGAATTCTACGACGGACGCCTGAATGCCAGCATCGCCGCCTTTCGCATCTACGATGAAAACCGCGCCGAATACGACAACACCTCCGGTGCCTACATGACCGAAGGCAAGGCCCGCAGCCAGGGTTGGGAAACCGAGTTGAGCGGCAACCTGACCGAGAACTGGAGCATCGTCACCGGTTACGCCTACACCTCCACCAAGTTTCTGGACGGCGATCAGGCCAACAAAGGCAAGACCTTCAGCACCATTACGCCCAAGCACAACTTCAACCTGTGGAACAAATACGAGTTCACCGACGGTCCGCTCAAGGACTTCAGCGTTGGCGGTGGCGTGCGTGTAGTCAGCGACACCTACTACCAGCGTGACGTGAAGTTCCAGCAAGGCGGCTTTGCCATCGCTACCGCGCAGGTCGGCTACAAGTTCAACGAACACCTGTCGTCGACACTGACCGCCAACAACCTGTTCGACCGCAAGTACTACGACCGCGTCGATGCCTCCTGGGGCACCAACTTCTACGGCGACCCGCGCACCCTGACCCTAAGCTTGCGCGCGCAGTACTGATGGCTGAGTGCTTCATCCGCAACCACAGACCGGGCCACTTGTAGGAGCGAGCTTGCTCCTACAGCGGCCCGGTTCCGTTTTCTGCTTGCGACGTATGGCTGTGCGCGTCGGCTCTGAGTTGCCCGGTATCGACGCGGACAAAAGTGGAGTCCCCGACAGCGGTCAGGACATCCCCGGCGAAGACCTCGCAAATGACCCGGCTTTTGCGCCCGACATCGCCCTCGACTCTGGCACGCAGTGTCAGGGGTACCCCCATCGGGGTGGGCTTGATGAACTTGATGCCCAGGTTACCGGTGACGCAGGTGATGTGGGGCAAGCTGCCCACTTCGCGCTGTTCTGCCCGGTAGTGATAAGCCATCGCCGCCCAGTTGGAGTGGCAATCGACCAGCATCGCGATCAAACCGCCGTACACCAGATCCGGCCAGCCGCAAAACTTGTCATCCGGCATATGCTGCGCCACGACATGCACCCCGTCTTCATGCCAGAAGCTCTTGATGTGCAGCCCGTGCGGGTTCTGGCTACCGCAGCCATAACAAACGCCTTCAGGTGCGGCGATGTCTTGAAGCGAAGTGTCCTGCGTGGTCATACCGTGTCCATCCTTAATACAGGGGGCGAATCGTCGTGGTTGAAAGCGAACCGGGTCACCCCGGTTCGCACCGCCTGATCAATATTGGCAGAAGCGAATCCGATTACCGAACGGGTCGTAGACTTGCAGCTCCTTGCCCCAGCCCTGCTGAACAATATCAGGGCGTCCGTAGCCGTAGCGCTTGCCCTGCAATTCATCCCTGAGCAGCTCGATGTTTTGCATGGGCACGAATACCGTCGAGCCAGGGCTGGCATCGCCGTGATGCTCGGAAAGGTGCAATTGCAGCCCATCGCGACTGATGCCCAGGTACAGCGGCAGATCAGCCTCGAAGCGGTGCTCGAACTCGACGCTGAAGCCCAGGAAATCCAGATAGAACTCACGCGCCTTGGCTTCGTCGAACATCCGCAGGATTGGAATCGGTTTGTCGAAAGTCGCAGCCGGCGTGGACGGGGTACTTGCCTGGGCAAGCGTCGCTGACGCGGTGTTCCAGTCCTTGTAGCCCAGTTGCTGCGCGACCAGTTCCAGCGCGGTGGAATGGGTCACCACTTGATTGCGCTCCTCCAGCGAGACGCGCAACTGCCTGGCCATTTGCTTGGCTTGCTCGATTGAAAACATGACTGCTCCTGTAGCCGAGATGCTCTGGTGCTCGCATTGCCAAACCTCGACCGTCAAGAGAGGTGACAGGGTTTGTAGAAGAAGGAAATGCTTTCACCTTTCCCAGCGGGAGCGAGCGGCGGGCAGCATCGGGCCGAAGCCGATCATACATAGCCGATACGGGATGCGGAAGATGTTCCCGGCAGTGCTTGTTTAGGCAGCCTACAGGTTACTTCATGAAAGCCACAACGCCTTGCGCCGTTGCCTACAGGTACGCCAGAATCCGCCGGCTTGTGCGCCTTGGGGGGTGTCGGTAACTTGGTTCGGGTCACTGATTTCCAGTGATCGGGTTTAGTAGCCCGTGGTTACTCAAGGCGCATAGCCCATCAAACAGTCAGGCATCCCATCCCTGCACTTTATGGTGGCTGTGTGCAGGGCGCCCTCGGGCGCGCCGGCTCCTTGGGTCCCCGGTCTACTAACCTGCGCACAGCTACCACCCTTCTTATTAGTAGAGAAGCGGTGGTAGCTCATACTTACAGGACCCAAATCATGTTCAAAGTTACTCCGAATCCGCCGGAATCCGATCCGGCCTCCCCGTACGAAAACCCCGACTCCAAACAATTCCACGAAGCCGCCGAACGCGCGCTCAATCACTACCTCAACCCGGGCGCCAACATCATGGCCTCCCCGCGCAAACCCAGCTCCATGTTCATCGTCAATCCCGAACTCAGTACCGAAACCCTGCTGGTGCATGCGTGCGAATCGCTGGCTTCGGCCAATGTCATGGCCAACGATCTGGTGGATCATCTGCAGGGGACAAGTCGCCATGCGCTGTTGGGGATTGCGCAGGTGATCATGCTCGGGGAACTGGCGGTGAATCGGGCGCTGGATCGGCTTGATCCGCCTTAGTTATCCGAATCAGCGCAAAACAACCTGTGGGAGCGAGCCTGCTCGCGAAAGCGGCAGCACATTCACCATCAATGTGACTGACAGACCGCCATCGCGAGCAGGCTCGCTCCCACAGGGGACTATCCCCGATGGCTTGATCTTCATTTCAGATGGCGATAACTCGGGATCGCGGAACCGAGCACCACCGCCCCCGCCGCAATCGCCAGCCAGAACCCGCTGCGCGCGCCGAAGGCGTCCACCAGCCAGCCGGAGCCGGCGGCGCCGATCGCCACGCCGATGCTCAGGCCGGTCACCAGCCAGGTCAGGCCTTCGGTGAGTTTGGCCGGCGGCACGATCTGCTCCACCAGGGCCATGGCGACAATCAGCGTCGGCGCGAAAAACAGGCCGGCGATAAACACCGCCAGGGACAAGCCGAAAATGTTCACCGCCAGCAGCAACGGCAAGGTGGTCACCGCCGTCGCTACCCCGCCGTACAGGAACAGACGCGCCAGCGGCACTTTCGAGCGCAGTGCACCGAACGCCAATCCGGCCAGGCACGAGCCGATGGCGTACACCGACAGCACGATGCTCGCCGCCGCCGGTTGGCCCTGGTGCTGGGCGAAGGCGACGCTGACCACGTCCACCACGCCGACGATGGTGCCCATGGCCACCATCAACAGCATCAGCAACTGAATGTCGCGGGAACGGATGATCGAGCCCAGGTGATGGGCTTCATGGGGATGCACCGGCGGCTCCGTGCTCCGTTGCAGGACAAACGCGGTGACGCCGATGGCCAGCGCCAGCAAGGCCGCCAGCGGCCCGGCCTCGGGGAATGCCACCACGCACAACCCCACCGACAGTGGCGGCCCGACAATGAAGCAGACTTCATCCAGCACCGACTCCAGGGCGTAGGCGGTCTGCAACTCCGGCCGGCCGCGATACACCTCGGTCCAGCGCGCCCGCACCATCGCCGACATGCTCGGCATGCAACCGGCCAGCGCGGCGAAGAAAAACAGCGTCCAGTGCGGCGCCTGCAACCTCGTGCACAGCAACAACAGCAACAGTGCCCCACCGCCCAGCAATGCCGCCACCGGCAGAATCCGACCCTGACCATATCGATCCACCAGCCGCGAGACCTGCGGCGCACAAAAGGCCGTGGCCAGGGCGAACGTCGCCGCCACCGCGCCGGCCATTGCGTAGCCACCCTGCAACTGCGAGAGCATGGTGATCAGGCCGATGCCGGTCATGGAAATCGGCATGCGCGCGATCATTCCGGCCAGCACGAAAGCGCCGCTGCCGGGGGCGTTGAATAATTCGCGATAGGGGTTTGCCATGGGACGGGTCTCATCAGGGGACTGCACGTTGCCATAACGGCTGATTGTGGGGGAAGCGTGGAATTGTTGGTTGAATGTGAAGGCCCCTTCGCGGGCAAGCCCGCTCCCACAATTGCCGGCGTACACCGCTCAAATGTGCGGGCTTGCTCGCGAAGGGGCCCTCACAGACACCTCTCCTCGCCCGCCAAGTGAACTCTCGGCCACCCAAACCAGTCAGCTACTTAGGCCCCCTGGTTCCCGGAGTTTCGCGACAATATTTCAATCAGCTGGCGGAAGCTGAAGCCTGACGTGAACTGGACACCGGATCTGCTGCAGCACTGACCGAAAACCGCTCCCGATAAGCCTGTGGCGTCACGCCCATGGCCCGCAGGAAACTGCGGCGCAGGGTTTCTTCGCTGCCGAAGCCGCATTGCACTGCCACCCGCTTGATCGGCACGCCGGTATCGCTGAGCAAACGCCGCGCGGTTTCGACGCGGATCAGTTCGATGGCCCGGGCCGGGGTCTGGCCGGTGTCGGCGCGGTAGTGGCGCACGAAGCTGCGTTCGCTCATGCCGGCCTGCAAGGCCAGGGTCGGGATGCCAAGGTCGTGGGTCAGGTTTTCGCTGATCCAGGCATGAAGTTCGTCGAAACGGTTGCCTTCCTGTTGCAGGGACAGGGTCACGCTGAATTGCGACTGGCCACCCGGGCGCTTGAGAAACACCACCAGTTGCCGGGCGACTTCCAAGGCCATGGTGCGCCCCAGATCTTGTTCGACCATGGCCAACGCCAGGTCGATGCCAGCAGTCACCCCGGCTGAGGTCCAGACCGGGCCGTCGTTGATGAAGATCGGGTTGGGCTCGACGTGCAGTTGCGGGTGCTGCTGCGCCAGTTGCTCGCAACGGGTCCAGTGGGTGACCACCCGCCGGCCATCGAGCCAGCCACTGGCCGCCAGCAGGAACGCGCCGGTGCACACCGAGGAAACCCGTCGGCAGCCACGGGCATGTTCGCGTACCCAGGCGACCAACGGCGCATCTTCGGCCGCTGCGTAAACACCCCAGCCACCGGCGATGATCAGGGTGTCGGTGCCCTCATCCGGTAACGGTTCGGCCAACAGCGCCAACCCCGCCGACGACATCACCGCCCCGCCGCCACTGGCAATCACCGTCGGCGCGTAGGGTGGCGGCAGGCCTTGCTGGCGGGCAATGTCGTTGGCCGAAGCGAATACCTGCAACGGCCCGGTGACGTCGAGCAATTGCACATTGGCGAAAGCGAGCACATGGATGGTTTTCGACATTTGGCGTAATTCGTGGGGATATTGGCGTATACGCCAAAGCCTACGAGCCTACAGTCAAACCGTCCACCCACTTCACGAGAAAAACACCATGACGTTGCAGATCGGTTTTCTGTTGTTTCCACAGGTTCAGCAACTGGACCTGACTGGCCCTTACGACGTACTGGCCTCGCTACCGGACGTGAAAGTGCATATGATCTGGAAAGACCTGATGCCGGTCACCGCCAGCACCGGCCTGCTGTTGAAACCGACCACCACCTTCGACGATTGCCCGGCACTGGATGTGATCTGCGTGCCCGGCGGCAGTGGCGTCGGACCCTTGATGGAAGATGACCAGACCCTGGACTTTCTCAAGGCCCAGGCCGCCAACGCCCGGTACATCACTTCGGTGTGCACCGGCTCGCTGGTGCTGGGCGCGGCGGGATTGCTCAAGGGCAAACGCGCCACAACGCACTGGGCCTATCACGAATTGCTCAAGCCGCTGGGCGCAATCGCGGTGCAAGACCGGGTGGTTCGCGACGGCAATCTGCTGACCGGTGGCGGCATCACCGCCGGTATCGACTTCGCCCTGACCCTGGCGGCAGAGCTGTTCGACCAGGCCACCGCCGAGCTGGTGCAACTGCAACTGGAATACGCCCCGGCCCCGCCGTTTACCGCGGGCTGCCCCAAGACGGCCCCGGCCGGTGTGCTGGAAGAGGCTCGCCAGCGGGCTGCCGGCTCGTTGAAGCTGCGGGCGGAGATCACCGAGCGCGCGGCGGCGAAACTCGACCGACAGTGAAAAATGGCGGCGGGAACCCGGTTCCTGCCGCCACGACTTTTCATGCGCGCAAAAAAAAACCCGCCGAAGCGGGTTTTTCCAAGACCATGACGACTCCTTGTCGTAGCGTTCCTTGCAGATGGTCGATCATCCATGATCCTGAGCACATCCTGTGCTTCAGTGGGTGAGGCCAGAATACGCACCGGATCCAATTTGTAACAGGCGACATCGCTACCATCGCGTGTAAGACATTCGCTATATACCCCCTTCCGAAACCCTTGAACGACTCAGGTTTCGAGCCGACTTGAGCCACTCTGTTGCTCGTGGGACTTGGCACTGTCGATCAAAAACTGCTCGATATTGTTCATTTGCTCTTCCCAACCACGACTGTCCATGCGGAAAGCCCTTTCGCGACGGGCCTGGGGAACGTGATCGAAACCGGACTCGGAGACCTTGAGCAACGTGCCGTTGTCCATATCTTCGAGCTCGAATTTCACCAGTGTGGTGGGTTCCTGGGAGTAATCGACTTCCGGGTTCACGGCATAAGGGTGCCAGCGGAACGAAAACAACCGCTCCGGCTCGACCCGCTCTACCAGTACATTCCAGCGCAAATGCTCATAACCGGGATAAGTAATCTGCCCCTGGGTCCACTCGCCTGCCACAAAACGCTTGCCTTCCAGAGCCACGCCAAACCACTGTCCGAACATTTCGGCATTGGCCAGCACACGCCAGACCTGCGAACGCTTGGCCTTGAGCAGGATTTTCCTTTCGATGCGATCAGATGCTGGGTTCATAAGTCACCTCCTGTACATGAACAGTAGGTCAGTAAGACCACAAGACCAACTCTAAAGTTGTACCAATCGGGATGTGCAATCAACCATACCTGAGATATTCGGTTGCATTTACGACAATAAGTTCTGGAGCAGGAGAATAGTCAGAGAATCGAAACTGCTAACGTTCCCCATCGAAATATTCCCCTGAAAGGAGTCAGCCATGAACAAACTGCGCGGCAGTTGCCTGTGCAAGGCCATCGAATACCAACTCGATAGCCTCGACATGCCCATCAGCCATTGCCATTGCCAAACCTGTCGCAAGGCTCACGCGGCGGCTTTTGCATCGACCGCCGGGGTGATGCGCGAGCATTTTCGCTGGACCAAAGGCCAGGATCGCCTGAGCCGCCATGAATCGTCGCCGGGCAAGTTTCGGTATTTCTGTTCGGCCTGCGGTTCACATCTGATGGCCGAACGACCGGCCCAGCCTCACGTTATTGTTCGTGTGGCGACACTGGATACCGATCCGCAGATGACGCCCCAGGCGCATATCTGGACATCCCATGACGTGCCATGGCTGGAATACGATTCGGTGGAAACACACGCGCAATGGCAAGCGTAGCGGGCTGAATGCCCCTCGGCGCTACACTGCATCTCTCATTCGGTCACAGCGAGCACTCCAGCATGAACCCACGCTTACTATTGGCGCTGACGTCCCTGATGTTTACCTCAATGGCGTTCGCCGTGGACTGCGACAATGCCAGCGACCAGGCGACGATGAACCAGTGCGCGGCGCAGCAGAATGCGGCCGCCGACAAGGAATTGAATGCGCTGTACCAGCAGATCACTTCGCGACTCAAGAGCAACCCGGACAGCAAGAAGCAGTTGGTGGGTGCGCAACGTGCGTGGGTTGCGTTTCGCGATGCCGAGTGCAAATTCTCGGCGTCCGGGGTGGAAGGCGGGAGTGTGTATCCGCTGATCTACAGCAACTGCACCACGGAGCTGACCAAGGCACGGGTTCAGACTTTCAAGCAGTACTTGAAGTGTCAGGAGGGGGATTTGAGTTGTCCGGTGCCGGGGGTTTGATTTTTGCTGTTCTTGTGCTGTTCTTGTGGTGTTTTTGAGGGCCTCTTCGTCGGAACGCCGCCCGGGGCAAGCCCGCTCCCACATGGGCCGGTGTGGATGCAAATATGCGTTCCAACTCGGTCACCTGTGGGAGCGGGCTTGCCCGCGATGGCGTCAGCTCAGACGCTGCGATTTACCGGACAAAAATCTGCGCCGTAGTAATCGCCATATCCCCGCCCGGCAACTTGATGCTGCCCGTCTGCTTCAGGCTGTCGGCATCAAAGATCGCCACATCGTTGAAGGTCCCCGCCAGGTAGATCTTGCTGCCGTCCTTGTTGAAGGAAATGCAGTAGTAGGAATGATCGAGCGTGGCGGACTGGAGCATTTTCTTCTGTTTGATGTCGTACTTGGCCAGGCGGTTGAGCACGCCAAACATCAGGTTCGGGTTCTTGGGCGAGCGCATGCCGCTGAAGTAGATTTCGGTCAGAGGGCCGAAGTCGGTGGTTTCGGTCTTGCCGGTCTTCAGGTCGATACTGAACAGGCCGTACAGGTATTCGGCGGTGGCCGGGTCCTGTTTCTTGTCCTTGAACTTCGCCGCGGTGTAGAGCAGCGAGAAGTCATGCCGGTAGGTCTGCTGGTTCCACACGTAGAGCACGTCCGGCGCGCTGTAGTTCGGGCGCTTCCAGTGGCGGCTGGGGATCAGCACGTCGAACTTGCCGGTTTGCACATTGACCTTGTAGACGTCCGCCCCGGCCACGTACAGCGTGCCGTCGTCACCGCTCTGCATGATGGTCAGCTGCCGCGGTGCAGGGAAACTGCGCACCGGCTTGGCGTCCATGCCAGCGTTGGTGGCATACACGTCGAGTCGTGGCTGCTGCACTTCGTAACGGTCGTTCATCATCAGCGTCGGGTTGGCGACCGTGTACAGCTCCTTGCCGTCATGGCTGAGGGTGAAAGCAAACATCGAGCGCGCTTTCTCCCCTGGCTTCTGGGTGATGCTGGCGTGGAACACCTGTTTGCAACTGTCCAGTTCAACGCCATAGACATCCGCATAGTGATTGTTCAGCACGTAGGCGGTCTTGCGGTCCGGCGACAGCTGCACGGTGCCGGGGCCGAAGGCGTCGGGCATCTTGCAGGTCTTGAACAGGGTGTCGGTGGCCAGGTCGATCACGTGCAGGTTGTTCGGGTAATTGGTGGTCAACATGTATTCGTGACCGTCTTGCAACGCGGTGTTTTCATCGGCCAGAACACTGACAGAACAGCTGCTCAGGACGGCGAACGCGGCCAGGCCGCAGGCTTTGATGTTACGCATGCTGGAATCCTTCTTCTGTGATCACTTGTCTTTGGGGAAGACAGTGCCGAGGTTGCGCCAGTTGTCGTTGGACGCCTGGGCATCCTTGTTCCAGTCCGGGTAGGTGCTCATCATGTCGGGCACCTGGGCCGGCCACCAGCAGGGGTCGGAGCAACCGTAGAGGTCGGCCTCCATCGGCTGGCACAGCGACGACACACCGCCAAACGCATCGATTTCCCAGCCCGGGTCGGTGGTCGAGGCACAGCCCGCCACGGAGCTCATGGCCACCACTTCTTCAATGCGGTTTTCATCCGCGGCCTGATCCAGCTTCAACGCTTTGTTATTGATTGCCTTGAGATGTTTCATATCAGTGAGCCTTGCGCGGAGTGATGTAACTGCTGATGAACGCAGGGTTATTGGCCATGATCCGGGTGTAGACCTCGATGCCGAAGTCGACCCAGTCACGCATCAGTTCGCAGTAGTGATAGGTCGGGTGGGTCGGGTCGCCGTAGCGGGCGTAGCTCTCGTGGTAGCAGCCGCCGGAACACAGGTTGCGGATCTGGCAGTCCTCGCAGCCGGTGTTGGTGCGGTCCAGGCGCTGGGACAGGAAGTCGTTCAACTCCACCTGTTTCACACCGCTGTGGACGTTGCCGAAGGTCGGCAGGCTCGAACCGGTAAAGCGATGGCACAGGTTCAGTTCACCCTTGTGATCCACCGCCAGCATCTTCAGGCCCGCGCCGCATGGCAGGGCTTTCTTGTGGCCTTCGTGGATGTCGGTGATGAGCTGGTGCAGGTTGGAGAAGCCGATGTTGCGGTGCTCCAGCGCCGCTTCCAGGTAACGACGACCCAGCGCCTTCATGCTGGCGAACACCTGCACCAGTTCATCGCTGGTGAGGTTGAAGCTGCTGATGTCGCCGGAGGTCACCGGGGCAAAGCCGACTTCGGCAAAACCCAGTTCGTTGAACAGGTGATCCCAGATGGTTTCGACGTCGGTCACGCCGGTGGTCAGGGTAACCCGCGCGCCGACCGGACGGCTGTTGTAGCGCGACAGCAGCATCTCGGCCTTGCGCCGCACCACGTCATACGTGCCCTGCCCGCCCACGGTGATGCGGTTGCGGTCGTGCACGGTCTTCGGCCCGTCGATGCTTACCGACAAACCGAAGCGGTGTGCATTCAAATAGTCGACGGTTTCTTCGGTGAGCAACGTGGCGTTGGTGGTCATGACGAATTCGACGAACTTTCCCGCCTCGCGAAAACGCTTCTCACAGTAGTCGACCATGTACTCGATCAGCTTGCGATTGCTCAGCGGTTCGCCGCCGAAGAACACCACGGTGAAACGCTCTTCGTCCGGGGATTCGCGCAGCAGCATTTCCACCGAGGCAATCGCCGTTTCGACGTCCATCTTCTTGCCCGCCGACGGCTTGTCGAGGTCTTCCTTGTAGCAATACGTGCAGCTCAGGTTGCAGCCGGTGTTGACGTTGAGCACCACGGTATTGATTGCCGTGCGCTCGACGCGCTTGGTGGCGATGTCCGGGGTCAGCGGCGAACCGTCGCTGACCAGTTCCAGGGCCATCAGCTCGCGCAGGGTCTCGGTGACTTCCTCGCCGTTGAAACGCGCGGCCAGGCGCTGGATCAGGTCGTCCGAGGAACAACCGGGCCCGCGCAAGGTATCGATGATGGTGCCCGTCAGTTCATCGCTGGCGAACAGCGAACTGCTGGGGATGTGAAACAGCATGCGGTCTGCATCGACCTGCACTTCGTGCAGGTTGCGTTCGACCAGATTCAAGATAGCGCCCATTGCCAACCTCCTGTGCAGGCCCCGCTTGGCGGGGCTTGCGGTCATTCCGAAAAGTGTCTGTAGCCTTGAAGCTGTGTTAAGCCAAGGACAGCCAACTCATGGAATGGGTGGATTGTTCCAGCGTTGCACGGTCACGATCATGTGGCCTTCGCCGCTCAGGGATTTCCCTGCGTCGTCGACGGCGGCGATCACCTTGAGGTTGCCGGCATTGTTGGTGGACATCTTGCGTGCCGGGTTCGGCCCGGCATCGCCCGGGGTGAACACGCCCGCGTCGGCCTGCATGGTGCCGGCAAACTTGACGTCTTCGTCTTCCTTGGCGCGGTCGTCGAAGGCTTCGACTTTCCACTGCGCCGGGAACACACCGATGCGATACGGCTTGCCGTCAGCACCCTTGCCCCAGGCTTCCGCATCGAAACGGCCCTGGACTTTCGGCGTCGAACCACCGCCCTCGCCGATCCGTGCCACCGAGAATTCCGGCACCACCTTGACCGAGGCGATCTTGCTGTACACCGACAGACTTGGGCCCTTCAGCGCGCCAACGCTGACCGCGCGCACGCCCGGTTGGGCATTGGCCGCCGCCTTGAGCTTGACCTTGATCCGCTCAGGGCTCTGCTCGACCACTTCGAGCACTTCCACGCCTTTGCCGAAGTCCGGCTTGCCGCTCAGGCCACTGCCGATCAGGGTCACTTCGATTTCGCTGCCAGCCTTCAGATAGCCCGGCTGCACCGCCAGCAAACGGTTGGAGCCCTGCTTGGCGGCGACGAAGTCCAGGCCGCGCTCGTCATGCTCGGCCTCGAACATCCGGCCCTGCATCGCATTGCCCTGGGCGGCGAACACCTGGCGCATGGTCACGCCATCGATGGTCACGTTGCCGCGCCATTCGTAGCCGGTGTAGAGAATCGCACTGCCGTCGCCATTGAACGGGCTGCCGTCGGCGTACTGGCCTTTGACGCTGACCTTGAAGGTGTCGCTGCCATCGGCACTCACAGTCATGACACCGGCCAGTTCACCCTTGCCCGGCAAGTGGCCGCTGAAGCTCCAGTCGCCTACCAGGGCACCGGCTTTGGGCGCCGCGCTCTGCCATTTTTTCCAGGCCGGGTTGTCCAGCGGATAACGCTTGGCCAGCAGCGGCACCATGTCCTTGCGGGCGATGTCGAACCAGTCGCGGTCCCGGGCCAGCGCCTGGTATTCCAGGGACGGCCACTGACCGAGGTGGAAGTTCACCAGGCGCTCCCACTCCTGCGCCGGACGCCGTTGCAGGGCGACCCGCGCACCGGAGTGGCAGCGGCCGCACATCTGGCTGGTCTGGTCGTCGAACTGCTCGACGGTATTGAGCCGCCGCTCCAGCGCATAGCGCACGCCGTCGGTTTCGCTCGGCGCCAGGCCCTGGGTGTCGGCCAGGTACTTGACCAGCGTACGACGGTCGTCATCGCTGATCTGCAAACCGTGCATGGTCTGCATGCGGGCGATGCTCATCAACCAGCCTTCCGGCGTTTTGCGCTGGTGGCTGATGCGGCTGAGGGCGTTATCGGCTTCGGGGGTGTGACAGCCCTGACAGGTTTCCTTGAGGATGGTCTGGGCGTCGCGGGCTGCCAGGCTATGAGGCGAATGCAGCGCTACGCAAGCGGCTACGGCCAGCAGGCTGGCGCTCATACCTGATCGGAGTTTTCTCTTCATCAACGTCGAACCTCGCACGGTGCGTTCTTATTGTTGTGGCTTATCGTTTTTATGGTTTCTACCGCCGGCGGTGAACCGCTGACGGAGGCAAGAGAAACGTCTGAGAGGTGCAATACACGGAGCGTGCCAGCTTGTTAAAACCTATTTGAATCAATGATTTGCCGGAAAAGGCAGGGGTTTTGGCAGTACAGCCATCGCGGGAACACGTTTTATTTCGCGACAACAGTTTCACTCTGAGACGAGCATAGGTGAGCCACGTCGATGGGCGATGACCAATGATCGTTTTGCTTTCTGTAGGAGCTGGCTTGCCAGCGATGGACTCTCAGGTAACGCGCTCACTCTGTAAGAACGCGTTATCGTTAACGACCATCGCTGCGATGCGGCGACCCGACAAGCCAGCTCCTACAGGGCGCGACGAGTGTGTCAGCGGCGTCTCAGTTTGCGACAGTCCTGCGCTCGTTCATGAGTTCATTTGGCCGCCGAAACCTGCTAACACGGGGCTTTGGGCAAATTGGCACAGCCGTTGCGAATGACCTCGCCACACGAACAAGACGAGGTTTCATCATGTCGCTCCCAAACCTGCTTCCCGCCACTTCGGCATTCATCCAGCGCGCCCCGCGCATGCTCATCGGCGGTGACTGGGTCGAGGCCGCCGACGGCCAGACCATGCCCCTGCACAACCCGGCCACCGGCGAAGTGCTGTGCGTGGTGCCACGGGCAACGCCGGAGGATGTCGACCGCGCGGTACTCGCCGCCCGCCAGGCGTTCGACGACTCAACCTGGACCCGCACCCGTCCCCGGGAGCGGCAGAATCTGTTATGGAAACTCGCCGACCTGATGCAGCGCGACGCCGAGTTGCTGGCGCAGCTGGAATGCCTGAACAACGGTAAAAGCGCGGCGGTGGCCCAGGTGATGGACGTGCAACTGGCCATCGACTTCCTGCGCTACATGGCCGGTTGGGCGACCAAGATCGAAGGTTCTACGGTTGACGTGTCGGCACCGCTGATGCCCAACGACCAGTTCCACAGTTTCATTCGACGCGAAGCGGTGGGCGTGGTCGGCGCCATCGTTGCCTGGAACTTCCCGCTGTTGCTGGCCTGCTGGAAACTCGGTCCGGCCCTGGCCACCGGTTGTACCGTGGTGCTCAAGCCCGCCGACGAAACCCCGCTGACCGCACTGAAACTTGCAGAACTGGTGCTGGAGGCAGGTTATTCCGAAGGCGTGTTCAACGTGGTCACCGGCACCGGCATCACCGCAGGCTCGGCCCTGACCCACAACCCGCTGGTGGACAAGCTGACCTTCACCGGCTCCACCGCGGTGGGCAAGCAGATCGGCAAGATCGCCATGGATTCCATGACCCGGGTCACCCTGGAGCTGGGCGGCAAATCACCGACCATTGTCATGGCCGACGCCGACCTGAAAACCGCCGCGGCTGGGGCTGCCAGCGCGATTTTCTTCAACCAGGGCCAGGTCTGCTGCGCAGGTTCCAGGCTGTATGTGCAGCGCAAGCACTTCGACAATGTAGTGGCGGACATCAGCGACATCGCCAACGCCATGAAACTCGGCAACGGCCTGGACCCGAGCGTCGACATGGGGCCATTGATCTCGGCGCGCCAGCAGGAGCGCGTCTACGGGTACATCGAAAAGGGCCGGGAAAGCGGCGCGACCATCGCCTGCGGCGGTGAACAGTTCGGGCCGGGCTTTTTCGTCAAGCCGACAGTGATTGTCGACGTCGATCAGAAGCACTCACTGGTGCAGGAAGAAATCTTCGGCCCAGTGCTGGTGGCCATCCCGTTCGATGACGAGGCCGATGCCCTGCGCATGGCCAATGACAGTCCGTATGGATTGGGCGCGAGTATCTGGTCCAACGACCTGGCGGCGGTGCACCGGATGATTCCACGGATCAAGTCAGGGTCAGTGTGGGTCAACTGCCACAGCGCCCTGGACCCGGCGCTGCCGTTCGGCGGCTACAAGATGTCCGGGGTCGGGCGTGAGATGGGGTATGCGGCGATCGAGCATTACACCGAGTTGAAGTCGGTGTTGATCAAGCTGTAATTCGTAGCGATCTTCGGGCCGCCTTCGCGGGCGAGCCCGCTCCCACAGGAGTTGTGCGTTGAACACAAATTCCCTGCAGAAGCGGGCTGCCGCGAAAGCGCCAGTCCAGCCACTATGCCGCTGTTTCGCGGCCCTGCGTTTGACCCACCCGACTTTTTGCGCCGGCCCGTAGCGCGTGACGAAGCTTCAGGGCCGGCCGTTCGACGCAGTAGTACGAAACGCCGCTAAGCAGCAACGACAAGGCCAGCACTGTTGCAACAATGGCCCCATCGTAGGCAACCGACCCGATAGCGTGCAGGAAGTACATCACCACATAGTGATTCAGGAACACGCCGTAGCTGATATTGCCGAGGAACTCGTCAATCCGGTGATACTTGAGCTTTGTCAGCAGGTACACGGCGGGCACGCCCAGCGCTATGCCGGCGGTCACTTCGGCATTGAACGGTCGGCGCTCTATCCATCCCGCCATGATGGCCGCAAACATCAGGGCCGCCGCCACGGCGGTGCCGGCAGCGATCGCCAGATCCTTCGGCTGCGCTTTGTACAGGTAGCTGCCGCACAGGAACATGAACAGTACGCCCGGCAATAGACGGTAGCCGTACAGATCGGTGTTGATGAAACCCAGGCACGCGACCATGAAGACGACGACGGATAGAGCAAACGCAACACCCCGCGCCCTGTAGATGATCAGAAAAGGGATCACCAGGTAGAAGCACATCTCAAGCCCCAAAGACCAGGCCGGCGGCAAGATCCACGATCCCGCCGCTCCGAACATGTAGAAACCGAGTGGCACAATAGCCAGGCTTGCGGCGATGTTGCGCAGCGTCAGCTCGGCGGCTTGAGGTGTGCCGGGCAGCAGGAAATAGATCACCGCACAGGAAACTGCGAAGTAGAACAGGAATTGAGGGTAGAGCCGCAGGGCGCGGTCCAGGTAGAACAGGCCGACTTTCTCCGGCGCCTTGTAGTTGCGCTCGATCAGCGAGGTCATCACGAAACCGCTGATGATCAGGAAGGAAATCACGGCAATCACGCCGGGGTTTAGCCCCATGAACGTCTTGCCCATATGAGAAACGGCCACCAGAACGGCCAGTAGCAGACGATAGGCTCCCACTTACACCCCAAAAATCCTTGTCGTTATGGCGCGTAAATTACGATGCTTTGCGCTGGGAGAACAGGCTTTTCGCCGGGTCCGGACGTTCTTCACTCAGGGTTTGAAACCCTGACCCAGCAACCAGCTGCGAACCATCCGCCCCTGCTCCACCGTCAAACCGGCCAACACCTGATCCGCAGGCTCGCCCTGCTTTAACCTCTGCACCAACGCCGCCACCTCAACCCCGTGCACATGCCAGATGCCCAACGGCTGGTCCGCCGTGATCACCACCTCGGCCTCATCGACAAAACCGTCACGTAGCACCGGCGCCCGTTCGATTTTCAGTGCCGCAAAATCCGCCTCGGCATGGGCCATCTCGGCGTCCGGCCAGTTCCGTCGTGCCTGCCAGAACGGCTGATCCAGCCAGCGTTGCTCATCGGCATAAAAATCCCGGCCGATCCGCGCAAACCGCAAAAACAACTGCTCCACCCGCTGCTGGTGGAAACGTTGGGCCAGAGCCGCCCGCTCGGGTTTACACAGCAGCGTGTTGATCACTGCCGGCGCCTGCAACGCCGAAGACAAGGACTGAAAGATCCCGTTGCCCGACAACGGATCGACAGCCATTGCCGCATCGCCGACCCGAATCCAGTTATCGCCACACACCTGCGGGCTCAGGATCGCCGTGCTGCTGCGGGCGTGCAGTTGTAGATCACCTTCTGCTTCGCCAGCAAAAAATGCGGCGGCCAGCTTCGAACCCTGGCGCCGCTGCCGGCAGTAATCGAGCAACATCGCCTTGCCCGGCAACCCGGCGCTGGCCACGTCCACCGTCCATTGCCAGTAACACTGGCCGTCGGCACGCCGTGCCATCCACGCCCAGCCGTCCTCGAGGCTTTCCACGGCGCTGGCGGTGCTGCCCGGCAAACCCTGCCAGCGATTGAGCAAGCTGACCGTCTCGGGCCCACGCAAGCCCTTGCCGATAGCGGGGGCTTGACGTCCTCGAGCTTCCACGAGAAATGGCGCGAACAGCGGTTCGCATCCGTCGATTTCGATTCGATGACCGTTGGCCGATGACTGAGCCGTCAGCACCCGGCCCTCGATCAGCTCGACCCCCGCCAGACGCAAATCCTCACGCAGGCCTCGGTCAAACACCGGACGGTCGAGCAAGTATTCGATGTTCTGCGCATGGTGCTGGCCATTCCAGTTCACCTGGCGTTGAGAAGGCAGCGCTGCCTCCGCCAACGCCTGATGCAGGCCCGCGCCGCGCAAAGCCTCGAGAACCCGCACGGACACGCCTTCGAGCGCGGCAAACCGACGCCATTCGCTGATCAGCGTGACGCCATGGCCCAGCCGCCGTAGCCCCAGCGCAACGGCGGCGCCGGCCGGTCCGGCGCCAAGAATGACGATGTCGTTCATGGTCCGAAGCGCCGTTCAGGGCCACGGTAGCGGGCATGGTCGCGCAACCACTCGATGACTTGCGCATTGCTGGCGTCAGGCTGTTCGGCGAGGAACCCGGCGATGTGCCCGCTCAAGGCGGCACAACCGAGGCTCGCCCCGGATTGCCCCGGGTAGGTGCCATGCACACACGCAGCGAAATCTGCCTGGGCGCTGTTGAGCCACGACCATTCCTGCTCGGCGCACCGCGCATCGCCGGTCACCCGCAACACCTGCGGATAGTTCGCCGGAAACACCCCTTCCCCCTGGGCCGGGCTCGATGCACACAGCAGCACGCCCCGCGCCACCGCCGCCGCACAGGCGGCGCGCAACAGGCTGCGATCCTGGCGCAGGCCAAGGCTCAGATTGATCAGTCGCACGTCCTGCGTCAGCAGCCAGTCAATCGCCATGGCGATCTGCAAGGCGCTGGTGACACCGCGCTGGTCGAACACCTGCGCCACGCAAAACAGTGCCGAGGGTGCACGCCGGCCGATCGCCTCGATCACCGCACTGCCATGCCCCAGCGGGTCGTCGCGCAAGTCGCCCTCGGCCAGGCCGTCTTCTAGCAATGAAAAGCGCCGACCGGCGATCACTTGCACCCGTTGTGCCGCCGAGTGGCCGCTGTCCACCACACCAATGCGTAACTCAGGTTTCATGCAGCACCGTTTTCGAGGTCAGCACGCCGTCGAGCAACTCGAAACGCAGATCGGCATCGGCCAGGGTTGAAGGGCGATGGCTGATCAGGATGCGCGTACGCCCGGCAAACAAGCGGTCGATGGCGTCGATGACTTCGCGTTCGGTGGCTTCATCCACTGCGGAAGTGGCTTCATCGAGCACCAGGATCAAAGGGTCCTGCAACAGCGCCCGGGCAATCGCGATGCGTTGCTTCTGCCCTCCGGACAACTGCTGGCCACGCTCGCCCAACGGGCTGTCGAGGCCTTCGGGCAAGGACTCGATCAGGCTGTCGAGTTGCGCCAGTCGCGCCACTTCGGCAATCGCTTCGCGGCTGGCGTCCGGCACCGCATAGGCCAGGTTGTCGGCAAGGCTGCCGCGAAACAGCACGATGTCCTGGCTGACGATGGCAATGCGCCGACGCAACTGGAACAGATCCAGTTCGCGCAGATCGACGTCGCCCAGCAGTACCCGGCCCGATTGCGGATCGTGATGACGTTGCAGCAGGTCGATCAGGGTGGATTTACCCACGCCCGAGCCGCCGCTGAGGGCCACTTTCATACCGTAGGGGATCCGCGCCTCGATGCCGCGCAGGGTCGATTGGCGGCCGGGATGGGCGAAGTGCACGCTGTCGAACCAGAGATCGCCGCCAGTGGGCATCGCCCGTGGCGTGGCGGGTGTCAACACGGTCGGTTGTTCGCCGCGCAACTCCATCACCCGGCCGAGGCTGACGGTCATCCGCTGGATGGCGACGTAAAGCCCGAGCAAGCTCTGCACCGGCCCCACGGCCATGCCCAGATAAGTGGAAAACGCAATCAGCGCACCGAGTTGCCAGGTGCCCTGCACCACCCAGTAACCGCCGATCAAAAATGCGCAGGCCCGTGACAGCGAGGTCAGGGTGCCGGGCACGGCCTGGGTGAAAAACTCGGTGACTTGCAGGCGCAGCAACTGGCTCATGTAGCCCTGCCCCAGCGTCTCGAGGCGCCGCGCTTCGCGCTGTTGCTGACCGGCGGACTGGATGAACTTCATCACCGGCAGCGTCTCGACCATGAACGACGACATGTCCGCCGAACGCTCGCGCAACTGCCGCACATCGCGCTCGACCTTGCGCCGCATCCAGCGCAGCCAGAGGACATCGAGGGGAATCAGCACCACCGCCAGCAGCGAGAGTTTCCACGACAGCGTCAACAGCATCGCGATGGCAACCACCAGACCGATCACACTCGACACCGCCGAAAACAGCGAGTCCACGGCAAACCGCTGGATTTCCGCGACGTCGCCATCGAGGCGCGACATCAGGTCGCCGATGCGCCGCTGGCCGTAAAAGCTCGGCGACAGGGTTTGCAAATGCCGGTACAGGTCGTCGCGCAGGGCAAACAGCATGCGCCCGGACAGTCGCGTGTGCAGGTAGCGGTTGATGCCGGAAAGCGCCGTGCCCAGCAACCCGGCGACGATCATCAGCCCGGCAATCAACACCAGCATCGGGAAGTTGCGCGCCAACAGGCCATCGTCGATCAGCAGTTTGGTCAGCCACGGCTGCACCAGTACCAGTGCCGAGGCGCAGACCGACAAACCCAGCAGCCCGGCAATCGCCAGGCGATGGGGTCGCACGAAGCTGTACAGCCAGCGCAGTGACGCTTGCAGGGCCTCGGGGTTCTGGCTGTCGATCAGCCGAACGATCAAGCGCTGCATCACGAACGCAACTGTTTGAGCTTGCGATACAGGGTCGCGCGGCTGATGCCCAGGGCGTCGGCGGCGGCCGAGACGTTGCCTTGGTGCGTGTCCAGGGACTGACGGATCAGCTCCAGTTCGTTTTCCCGGATGCTGCCGGCCTGGGGCCGTTCGCTGGCGGTCAACTCGTCGAGCATGCTGTCGGGCAAGTGATCGAGGGTCAGCACGGTATCACCCGGTTCGCGCATGGCCAGCGCGGTGCGCAGGACCATCTCCAGTTGGCGGATGTTGCCCGGCCAGTGATAGCCGCTGAGCAAGCGATCGAGATCATCGTGCAGGACCACGGCGGGTGCGCCCAGTGTCGTCAGCATGCGAGTGACGAGCGCGCTGAAATCCTCGCGTTCGCGCAGGGCCGGGAGCATCACGCTGATGCCGTTGACCCGGTAGAACAGGTCCTCGCGAAAGTGTTTTTCTTCCACCAGACGCTTGAGGTCGCGGTGGGTGGCGCAGATCAGCGCGACGTCGATGTTCTGCTCTTCGCCTGCGCCCAGGGGTGCGACCTTGCGATCCTGCAACACCCGCAACAGCCGGGCCTGCAAGGCCAATGGCATGTCGCCGATTTCATCGAGGAACAAGGTGCCGCCATGGGCCTGCTGCAAGCGCCCGACCATGCCGCCCCGGCGTGAACCGGTGAACGCGCCTTCGCGGTAGCCGAACAGTTCGGACTCGATCAGGCCTTCGGGAATGGCCGCGCAGTTCACCGCCACGAAGGGTTTATCGCAGCGGCTTCCGGCCATGTGCAGGGCGCGAGCGATGACCTCTTTACCGGTGCCGGTTTCGCCCAACAACAAGACCGGCAGTTCATTGGCCAGGCCTTGACGTGCCATGCGCAAGGCACGGGCGTAGCGCGTGTTGCTGCCGGCCAGCGCTTCCAGATCCGGTTGCGCCTTGGGCGTTTTCGCCGCAGTCCGCGGTGGGCTGCTGACGTTGATCGAGCGTTGCGGCGCGCGCAGGGTTTTGTAGAAGAACTCGCCCTTGGCGGTTTGCAGGCTGCCGGCCCCACCCTGATGCAGACGCGCCAACAACTGCAGGCCGTCGACTCCGAGAAACTCCTCGCAGCGCCGACCGACCAGGGCCGAGCGCTCGGCGTGGAGCAACTGGCAGGCCTGGGCGCTGACCGCCAGGATCTGCCCGCCAAGACTCACGGCCAGCAGGCCTTGCCACGGGGATTCCAGGTATTGCCTGCGGCTATGAAAGGCCAGGACGATTTCGTCCGGATAACTGGCGTTGAACACCCGGCTTTCGATCTGGCTGACCGCCATGGCCAGCAGCGCAGTGCTGTCGTGGGCGCGGCCGAGGGGGCCTTCGCGGGTCAGGTCGAGGACGCCAAGAATGTCGCCCTGGGGGCAATGGATCGGCACCGAAGTGCAGGAAAAATCACTGAGGCGATCCAGATAATGTTCGCCGCAATCGATCAGGGTCGGCCGGGCTTCCACCAGTGCCGTGCCGAGGGCGTTGGTGCCGCGAACCGCTTCGCTCCAGCAGGCGCCGAGGGTGATGTCTTGCAGGCCACTGCCCTTGAGACGGTCGGCGCGGCCTTCGACGGCGAGGATGGTGGCGTCGGAGTTGGCCAGGATGATCAGCCCTTCCTTGCCCTGACGCTCGGCCAGGTAATCGATGGCTGGCAGCGCGGCGTCGATCAGCAAGCGGTTGCTCGCCAGCAACACGTCGAGGCTGGCACTCGACTCTAGCGCCAGCTCGTGCTTGGCATTGAAATGCACGCCATGACTCAGGCTGCGTCGCCACGAGGCATCGATTTCCGCACGCAGGACGCCATCCGGCACTTCGCCTTCCAGGTGCAGCTTTTCCCGGGCCAGCCGGGCTTCGCGATGCAGTTTGGGGGAGTTTGTTTTTATTAGCGTCATCAAGCGCTCCGGGTCGTCCGCCCTGCGCCTTCATACGTCGGCGCCCTGGCGCAATCTTTACGTTAACGTAAGGGCTATGGCAAGTGCCGTAGGGCGCTTATGGAACGGGTTATCGTTCATCGCGAGCAGGCTCGCTCCCACAGTGGTCGGTGTTGAACACAAATTTGCAGTTCAACGGGTTCAAATGTGGGAGCGAGCCTGCTCGCGAAGCGGTCTGCGAGACAAATCAAAAATCAGAGCTGCCACACCTCAGGGCTTACAAAAAACGCCCGCGCATTATCCTCCAGACTCTCCAGGTGATACCCGCCCTCCTGCACGATCAGGCACGGCAACCCGAGGCTGCGAATCCGCTCACCGAGCACGGCAAACCCTTCCCGAGTCACCGCCACTTTGCTTTGCGGGTCCAGTTCGAAAATATCGAAGCCCAGGGACAGCACCAGCACCTCGGCACCAAAGTCCGTCACAGCTTTCAGCGCCATATCCAGTTGCTCGAGGAAGTCGGCCTCACTGGCGCCATGGGCCATCGGCAGGTTGAGGTTGAAACCCTCGCCCGCCCCGACACCACGCTCTTCGGCAAAGCCTGCGACACCCGGATAGAAGTTGGTCGGATCGCCGTGCACCGAAACGTAGAGCACGTCATCGCGATCGTAGAAGATCTCCTGAATACCCTGGCCGTGGTGCATGTCGGTATCCAGCACCGCTACCCGCGAAAAACCGGCACGCAATACCTGCGCCGCCACCGCCGCGTTGTTCACATAACAGAAACCACCCGCCGCTTCGGCCCTGGCGTGGTGGCCCGGTGGACGGCACAGGGCATACGCTGCCGGCTCGCCATCGAGCAACGCCCGGGCACCGGCGATGGCGCTTTGCGCCGACCAGTAAGCAGAACGCCAGGTCTGCTCGCCCACCGGGCAACTGCCATCGGCCAGATAGCGCGCTGCCTGCGCGAGAATCCCGCGCAGGGCATTGGGCTCGCGGACGAAGATATTCGACATCACCTCGTCGCCCCAATCCTCGGGAATCTCTTTCCAGCGCTGATGGGCTTCCTGCAAAAACGTGAGGTACGGTGCGCCATGCACCGCCAGCAGCGGATCGAGCCCGGAATCGGCCGGTTGCTCGACATTGAAACCCAGCGCATGAGACGCCTGCACCAGACGCTGCGCACGCTCCGGCACTTCCTGCGGCGTACGCATCTGGCCTCGGGAGTAGTAACTGCGTGGATGGTGGAGCAATTGTTCGGGGTGGAAAAAACTGCGCATGGAATGAATACCTGTCAGTTAACGAAAATCTTGAAACCGGACACATCCCTCTGTGGGAGCGAGCCTGCTCGCGATGAGATCGGCACATTCAACATTGATGGCGACTGATCCACCGCTATCGCGAGCAGGCTCGCTCCTACAGGGATTGTGTTTAGTCGGCCTTCCCGGCGCGGGCCAACACCGCGTTGAGCAACACATCGGTGCCCTGGCGCATGTCTTCAGGCAACACATCTTCGGCTTCGTTGTGGCTCAGGCAACCCACGCACGGGATGAACACCATGGCCGTCGGGCAGTATCGCGCCAGGTGGATCGCGTCATGTCCGGCGCCACTGACGATCGTTTGCTGAGCGTAGCCCAGCGCATCCACGGCCTGCTGCACCGCCGCCACACAGTCCGCATCGAACGGCGTCGCCGGGCTGATCCAGTGCGGGGTGATCGCCATTTTCAAACCGCGAGCGTCGGCTATCGCCTGCAGCCGCGCACGGACCTGTTGCTCCATCGCCTCGATGGTGTCATCACGGTGATGACGCAGGTCGACGGTGAAGTTCACCAGGCCCGGAATGGTGTTGCGCGACGACTTGTTGATACTCAATTCACCCACCGTGGTCAGGCCTTCGGGGGTGAAGTCCGCCGCCAGGCCTTCGATGGCCTGGATCATCTGCGCCACGCCGTACAAGGCATCCTTGCGCAGCGGCATAGGCGTGGTGCCGGCGTGGGCCGCCATGCCTTCGACCCGCACGTCGAGCCAGCGAATCGCCTGGCCGCCGCTGACGACGCCGATGCTCTTGGCGTTATCTTCAAGGATCGGCCCTTGTTCGATGTGGGCTTCAAAGTACGCATCCACCGCGCCACCCAGCGGGCGCTCGCCGGCATAACCGGTACGTTGCAGCGCCTCGGCGACGCTGATGCCATCGATGTCGCGCACCGCCAGTGCGGTGTCCAGCGCCATGATGCCGGTGAACACCGCCGAACCGAACATCGCCGGGGTGAAGCGTGCGCCTTCTTCGTTGGTCCACACCGCCACTTCCAGCGGCTTGCGGGTCTGGATGCCCAGATCATTGAGGCAGCGCACCACTTCCAGGCCGGCGAGCACGCCGTACACGCCATCAAACCGCCCGCCTTCAGGCTGGGTGTCGAGGTGGCTGCCCATCATCACCGGTGCCGCATCAGGATCGGTGCCGGCGCGGCGGGCGAACAGGTTGCCGATGGCATCCACGCTCAGGGTCATGCCGGCTTCGCGGCACCAGTGGGCAAAGAGTTCGCGACCGGCCTTGTCCTCGTCGCTCAGGGCCAGGCGGCAGCTGCCGCCACGGGCGGTGGCACCGATTTCGGCCATCGCCATCAGACTCGCCCAGAGGCGTTCGCCATTGATCTTCAACATGTGTTTCTCCATGAAAATTCAGGGTCAGGCCTTGGCCAGTTCCAGACGTTCAGCACTGGCATGGCGACGGGCAAGGGACAGCACACACAGCAGCGAAGTCGCGACGATCAGGCTGTAGAACACCGCCCCGCCCCACTCGCCACCCACGGCGAACGTGCCGAAAGCGGCCATGGTGCTGAACAGTTTGTCGTCGGCGGGAAAGAACAACACGCCGAACACCAGCGCGGCGGCGATGGCATAGATGTAAAAGTCGTACCACTCGATCATGGTGCCAATGAAGGCAGCGGCTGGGACGAAGCGGGAGGCTTCATGGGGGACTCCTTTGGTTATTTTTCTGGCAGGAGAGAAACGGCAAATCCGCGGCGCTCTGGCGGCGCCGGTCTGGGGATGATTTTTCGTTCCAGGACCATGATTAGTCAATTTTCTATTTATTATTCGAAGTATTACGCCAGCTTATAATCATAGGTAGCAGCCGAGCGCGACGTGCGGCACACAGGCCATAGACGTCTTCGATTCCTGATGGGCAATTGAATGGAAGAAGAAAGGGAGGGCATCCATTGCCCTCCCCTCCTCTGTCCACGCTCCCTGCGACAGTACTGACCAGGACCTCAAGTGACCAGAATGAAGTCCGTCTGATCAACGGCCGCGCTGTTGACACCCACCAGGCGGATGGCGTCCGCCCCGATCCCTACCACCGTGTCCGCCCCGTCAGCCGTTATGCTCACGTTGGACGCGAACACCGCGCTGGTGACCCCCATCCCCGTGATATCGAGCAAGTCCTGCCCTGCGGCCGGGTTGGCTCCGAAGTTCAGGATCGTATCGTTGCCGAAGCCTGGGGCAAACGCGAAGATATCGTTGCCGGCGACGCCGCCACTCATCACGTCGTTACCTGCGCCACCGACGAGGACGTCATTACCCGCCCCCCCCACGATCACGTTGTCGAGCGCGTTGCCGGTGCCCGCAAAGTTGCCGCTGCCGCCGAAAAACAGGTTTTCGACGTTGGCACCCAGGACGTAGCTCCCGAGCGAGGTCCAGACCGTGTCGCTACCATCACCGCCAAGCTCGCTCACCACGTCCCCAAGCTCGGTGACTGCGTAGACATCGTTGTCGACGCCACCGACCATCGTGTCGGTACCTGCGCCACCGATGATGATGT
>NZ_JAHBCX010000012.1:0-109412 GCF_019955895.1 Pseudomonas sp. GL-B-12 | reverse complement strand
AAGTTGTCGAGAATCTACGCCCTTATCTTCTGGGCTGGAAAACTTACTTTGGGTTGTCACAAACGCCGAGAATCTGGCGAGAGCTGGACGAGTGGATGCGGCACCGATTGCGAGCGATCCAGCTTAAGCAGTGGAGGCGTGGACCGACGATCTACCGCGAACTGAGGGCGCTGGGAGCCAGCAGCCAAACGGCCCGGAAAGTGGCGGCCAACTCGTATAGCTGGTGGCGTAACAGCCGATTTGAGCTGAATCGAGTGTTGGATCTAGCGTGGTTTGACAGGCTGGGACTGGTGCGCCTCTCATAACCTCAATCTCTCGAACCGCCCGGTGCGGACCCGCATGCCGGGTGGTGTGGCAGGGGTACGGCCTATGAAGGCCGTCCCCTATGCCGATTCCGAAGTTTGTAGTGCCTGGGCTGACCTCATCGCGAGCAAGCTCGCACACAGTGGATTGCATTCCCCTGTGC
The DNA here is from genome assembly GCF_019955895.1 of Pseudomonas sp. GL-B-12. Taxonomy (NCBI): domain Bacteria; kingdom Pseudomonadati; phylum Pseudomonadota; class Gammaproteobacteria; order Pseudomonadales; family Pseudomonadaceae; genus Pseudomonas; species Pseudomonas sp. GL-B-12. The sequence continues at coordinate 108,946 of NZ_JAHBCX010000012.1, read as the reverse complement.
GAGCTTGCTCGCGATGGCGTCCGCCCATCCAATGAAAATCCTATTCGGCACAAACAACCCGGTTACGCCCCCCTTCCTTGGCCTGATACAACGCCTTGTCCGCACTGAACAGCAATTGCTCCAGGTTGATATCGCTGGCCGCTGTCCAGGTGGCAATGCCGATACTCACGCTCATCGGCTGCTCACCAGCGTCCACCAGTGGCAGTTTTTGCACCGCCTCGCGGATATGTTCGGCGATCTGCTGCGCGCCTTCGCTGCCAGTTTCGGCCAGGACCACTGAAAACTCTTCGCCACCATAGCGAGCCACCAGGTCCGCCGGGCGATGGACATTGGCGCGGATGACCTCGGCCAATGCCCGCAAGGCTTCGTCGCCGGCCTGATGCCCGTGCCGGTCATTGAAGGCCTTGAAGTGATCGGCATCGATCATCAGCAACGACAACGGCTTGCCACTGCGCTGCGCGCGAAACCATTCATGGCGCAGGGTCTGATCAAGGGATCGACGGTTGGCCACGCCGGTCAAGGCATCGGTGGCCGCCAGTTGCGCCAATTCCTGCTCGGCATATTGGCGCAGTCGCAGCTCGCGGCAGAGCAGCCAGGACAGCCACAACAGGCCGATGCACAAAACCCCGGTAGCACCGCTGATCACATAGACGGTGCGGTTCCAGGTGGCAAACACTTCATCGATGGAAAGGGCCACGATGACGGTCAGCGGTAGATTGCCGACCCGGGAAAAGGTGTACAGGCGCCGTTGCTGGTCGACACTCGACACGCTTTCAAAGGTGCCACTGCGCTCGCGCAGCATGCGTACGACGTTGGGACGGCTGGAGAAGCTTTTGCCGATGGCGTTTTGTTCACGGTACGGCTTCTGCGCCAGGAGAATCCCGTCGTCGTTGATGATGCCCAGCGTACTGCCGGAGCCGATTTCGAGGCTGTTGAACAGTTGGTCGAAGTAGCTCATGCGCATCGAGGCTACCGCAACCCCCAGAAACTCACCCGTGGGCGAAGAAATGCGCCGGCTGAAACTGATGCGCCATTCGTCGCTGTCATCGCAGTCGCAGCGCGGCTTGAACGGTCGGCTGATATACATGCCGGTATTGCGATTGAAGACATGGGCCAGGAAATAATCGCGGTCAGCGAAATTGCCCGGTTTCGGTTCGATCAATGATGAGTCGGCCAGCACGTCGCCGTGCTTGTCCAGCAGCAGGATGTCGCCCTTGTAGCGCGCGGTGGTAGAGCGGTCGAACAGCACCAGATGACGGATCTGCGGCGAAACCTGTTTCAGGTCGTCCCGTTGGGCGGCGGCAATCAGGCCCTGCAAGGTCAAGTCATAGAGCTCGACCGTGCGCAGGACATCGGCATCGATCAGTTGCGCGATGGTGGTCGCGCTGCGTGTGGCAGTCTGCTGGGCGTTGGCGTGTTCGCGGATCAGCAGGAAAGTGACGATGCACAGGATCGAGATGACTGTCAGGGTGCTGCCCAAGATCACCATGATCTCGGGTCGCCCGGAGGGGCCTTGAAAATGTGCGGTGCGGCTTGCGGTCATAGGGCTGACGTCTGCTAAAGGGACGCTGTAAGCGTAGTTGCATAAACGCAGCAGCCGAGTGAATCGTTCCTGTTGCTCGAGCGATTGATCAATAGTGTGGGCGTCAGTGACTTTCGTTGCAGAAATTGCAAAGAAGGTCGAGTCGTCACTATAAAAAAAGCCGCTGACAGCAGCGGCTTTGAAGACAACTTTTCAAAGGGAAGAGCCGATGAAAAGTGTCGGGGGAAACGAGAGTGATCGGTGCAGATCAGCTGTCTTTCTCGGCCCGTGACTGGGCCTTGCTGCTGGATGCTTGCGGGGCTTGGGCGTCTTGCACAGCCTTGGCTGTCATCTCGATCTGATGCTCTTCGAACGTCGCAGCGCGTGCGGCGCTATGCGCGACGAAAGTCTGCGATTCTTCCGCCATCACCATCGCCATCGGCGACAGGAAAAAAGAGGACAAAACGAAAGCGCTGGCAATACCCATACTGTTGGACATCTTTAAAACCTTCTTGCTTGGCAAGTGCTGTTTGGTGCAGGCAAAGATAAGGATATGAGGCGAGGGGAAAAAGAGCGGATTCATGAAAGGACTGTTACAGCAAAAGCAAAGATCGATAGGCGCGAGCACATATTCCCTGTGGCGAGGGGGCTTGCCCCCGTTCGGCGGCGAAGCCGTCGTAAATCCGGTATGCAAGGTGTATCAGGTAAATCGTGGCTGTATATCTTGGGGCCGCTGCGCAGCCCAACGGGGGCAAGCCCCCTCGCCACAGGGAATTGACGAAACTCAGATGGGAAGATGTATGCCGAACGTATTCATCCCATGATCACTGCGCACGAACACATCGCCGCCATGCATCAACGCAATCGCCTTGACGATGGCCAGCCCCAAGCCGTGATTGTGGCCGCTGTTGCTGCGCGACGCATCGACCCGGTAGAAGCGTTCGAACAGGCGCGGCAGATGCTCACTGGCAATCGGCGAGCCGGGGTTGGCGACGCCGATGCTGACTTGATGCTCCTGGGCTTCGATCCGCACTTGAATCACCTGCCCGGGCGCGGTGTGCTGCACCGCGTTATTCAACAAGTTGATCAACGCCCGGCGCAGATGGGCGATCTCGATCCTTACTTGCGCGTCACCACTGACCTCAACCTGGACCTGAGCGTCTTCGAGAATGAAATCCAGATATTCCAGGGTCGTGGCCACTTCCTCCGCCAGTGACGTGGATGTCAGTTTGGTCGCCTTGCTACCCTGATCGGCGCTGGCGAGGAACAGCATGTCGTTGATGATCGAACGCAGTCGCTCAAGCTCTTCGAGGTTCGATTGCAGCACTTCGAAGTAATGTTCGGCGGAGCGCCCGCGGGTCAACGCGACCTGGGTCTGGCCGATCAGGTTGGTCAGTGGCGAGCGCAGTTCGTGGGCGACGTCGGCATTGAACGATTCAAGGCGCGAGTAGGCCTGCTCGACCCGCTCCAGAGTCGAGTTGAATGAACTGACGAATTGATCAAGCTCCGGCGGCAACGGTGACAATCGCAAGCGCCCGGAGCGCAACGGCGGGGCCAGGCGCTGGGCTTCCTGGGACAGTTTGATTAGCGGCTTGAGCCCGATCCGCGCCACCCAATAACCCAGTGCCGAGGCCAGCAGCACACCGACAATCGCCAGGCTGATCAGCGCGACCAGCAGGTGATGCTGGGTATGGAAAAACGTTTCGGTGTCGATGGCGATCATGAAGCGCAGCGCTGGGCGCTGGTCCTTGGCCGGGAATTCGCTGACCAGCACTTTCAGCGGATACGGATGATCCGGCAGATGCATGTCGCGCGTGCCCAGCGGCCCTTGGGAAAAGGCGCGGATCTGTGGTGTCGGGTTGCCGTATTCGTAGTGTGGATCGCCACTGATGATCCAGAAACTGATGCGCTTGTCTTCTTCACTCAGCAGGTTGAGCTTGTTGTTGATCTTCACCCAATGCTCGGGCGTGCCGTAACGACCGACCGTGGATTCGAGCACGCTGTAGCGCGCATCCAGTTCGGCTTCGGGCAACAGGCCCAGGCCTTTGTCGACCTGTTGGTACAGCGCCCAGCCGATCAACAGGAACACCAGAAGCGCCACCAGCGTGAACATCCCGCTCAGACGCAAGGCAATGGAATTACTGGACACCACGGCTCTCCAGCACATAACCCATGCCGCGAATGGTGTGCAGCAGTTTCTCTTCAAACGGCCCGTCGAGCTTGGCCCGCAGGCGTTTGATCGCGACTTCGACGACGTTGGCGTCGCTGTCGAAATTGATGTCCCAGACCATTTCGGCGATGGCGGTTTTCGAGAGGATTTCGCCCTGGCGCCGGGCTAGTACGCTGAGCAGCGAGAACTCCTTGGCGGTCAGGTCCAGACGTGTACCGGCGCGGGTGGCCTTGCGGCTGATCAAATCTATCCACAGGTCGGCGATGCTCACCTGCACCGGTTCATGGCCACCGCTACGGCGGGTCAGCGCTTGCAGGCGCGCCACCAGTTCCAGGAAGGAAAACGGTTTGCCCAGATAGTCATCGGCGCCTTCACGCAGGCCCTTGATGCGGTCTTCCACACGCTCGCGGGCGGTGAGCATGATCACCGGGGTTTGCTTGCGCGCACGCAGGGCGCGCAACACACCGAAGCCGTCGAGGCCCGGCAGCATCACGTCGAGGACGATCACCGCGTAGTCGCTTTCCAGTGCCAGGTGCAGGCCTTCCACACCATCGCGGGCCAGATCCACGGTGAAACCCTGTTCCGTCAGGCCGCGGTGCAGATAGTCCGCGGTTTTTTCTTCGTCTTCGATAATCAGAACGCGCATGACCCCGCCTCAGTCTGTGGTCGTCAGCACTGGATCCGGTGCTGACGCTGGTGGGAGTGAGTGTCGATGGAATAGCCGCTCAAGCCACAAGTATATGACCGGCGTGGTGAACAGCGTCAGCGCCTGGCTCACCAGCAAACCGCCGACGACGGCGATCCCCAGGGGCTGACGCAACTCGGCACCGGTGCCGTAGCCAAGCATCAGTGGCAAGGCGCCAAGAAGGGCGGCGAGGGTGGTCATGATGATCGGCCGGAACCGCGTGATACAGGCCTTGAAGATCGCCTCTTCAGGCGACAGTCCGCCATTGCGCTGCGCTTCGAGGGCGAAGTCGATCATCAGGATGCCGTTTTTCTTGACGATACCGATCAACAACACCAGCCCGATCAAGGCCATGATCGAAAAGTCCTGGCCGCAAATCCACAGCATGATTACCGCACCGAGGCCCGCCGAAGGCAAAGTCGAAATGATCGTCAGCGGGTGCACGAAGCTCTCGTAGAGCACGCCGAGAATGATGTACACCGCCACCAGCGCCGCCAGGATCAGCCATGGCTGGCTGGCCAGCGAACTCTGGAACGCCTGGGCCGCGCCCTGGAAGTTGCCGCTGATGGCGGTCGGCATGCCGATGTCGGCCTTGGCCTGGTTGAGCATGATCACCGCATCGCCCAACGCCACGCCGGGGGCCAGGTTGAACGACAGGTTGGCGGCGGGGAACATGCCGTCATGGGCGATGGACAGCGGGCCGATGGTCGGCGCATCGAACCTGGCCAGGGCCGACAGCGGCACCATTTCCCCGCTCAGGGGCGAGCGCAGGTAGAAATAGTTGAGGCTTTCGGCCTTGCCGCGTTGCTTGGTGTCCAGCTCCAGGATCACGTTGTACTGGTTGACCTGGGTCTGGAATTCATTGACCTGACGCTGGCCGAAGGCATCGTACAGGGCTTCGTCGACGTCGCTGGCGGTGAGGCCGAAACGTGCGGCGGCGCTGCGGTCGATGCTGATGTGGGTGATGCTGCCGCCCAGTTGCAGGTCGTTGGAAATGTCGCGGAAGGCCGGGTTGGCGCGCAGTTTTTCCGTCAGGCGTTGGGTCCAGGTGCTGAGGGTCGCACCGTCGTTGCTCTTGAGCACGTATTGGTACTGGGCGCGGCTCGGGCCTGAGCTGAGGTTGATGTCTTGCCCTGCACGCAGGTACAGGACGATGCCCGGGACTTTCATCAGTTGCGGGCGAATCCGGTCGATGAACTGGCTGGCCGAGACGTCGCGATCCCCGCGTTTTTTCAGGGTAATCCAGAAGCGGCCGTTGGCAATGGTCTGGTTGCTGCCCGAGACGCCGACTGAGTGCGAGAAGGTTTCGACAGCGGGGTCGGCGGCAACGATTTCGGCCATCGCCAGGTGTTTTTTCACCATGTCGCCGTAGGAAATATCCGCAGCCGCTTCGGTGGTACCGAGGACGAAGCCAGTGTCCTGGATCGGGAAGAAACCTTTAGGGATAAAGATGTAACCGGCGACCGCCAACCCCAGCGACAGGCCGAACACGCCGATCATCATTTTCTGGTGGGCGAGGGCGCTGCGCAGGCCTTTTTCGTACCACGCCAGCAGACGTTCACCAAAGCCCGGTTTGCTATGAGCGTGATGCACCGGTGCCCGCATGAACAGCGCTGCCAGCGTTGGCGCCAATGTCAGCGAAACCACTACCGAAATCAAAATAGTGGAGGTGGCGGTCAGGGCGAACTCCTTGAACAGTCGCCCGACCACACCACCCATGAACAGCAGCGGAATGAACGCTGCCACCAGCGAGAAACTGATCGACACCACCGTGAAGCCGATCTCGCCAGCGCCCTTGATCGCCGCCTCGCGCATGCCGTCACCGGCCTCCAGATGGCGGTGAATGTTCTCCACCACCACGATTGCATCGTCCACCACAAAGCCCACGGCGACCACGATCGCCACCAGCGTGAGGTTGTTCAGGCTGAAGCCCATCACATGCATCAGCGCAAAACTGGCGATCAGTGACACGCCGAGCACTGCCGACACGATCAGCGTGGCTGACAGTTGGCGCAGGAACAGCGCCATCACCGCCACCACCAACATGATTGCAATCAGCAGGGTGATTTCCACTTCATGCAGCGAGGCACGGATGGTCTGGGTGCGGTCGATCAGCGTCTTGACCTGCACCGAGGCGGGGAGCATCGCTTCCAGTGCCGGCAAGGCGGCCTGGATGCGGTCCACGGTCTCGACGATGTTGGCGCCTGGTTGGCGGAAGATCACCAGGTTGACCCCCGGTTGCGAGCCCGCCCAAGCCTGGATGTAGGCATCTTCCGAACCGTTGACGACTTTGGCGACATCGCGCAGATGAACCGGTGCACCGTCCTTGTAGGAAACAATCAGCTGGCTGTAGTCCTCCGGGTGGAACAACTGGTCGTTGGTGGACAGGGTCGAGATGCTCGACTCCCCGTACAGCGCACCCTTGGCCAGGTTGAGGCTGGTCTGCTGGATCGCCAGGCGGATGTCGGCGAGGGTCAGGCCGATGGCCGCGAGCTTGTCCGCCGAAACCTGGACGCGGATCGCCGGACGCTGCTGACCGGTGATGACGACCTGGCCTACACCGTCGACCTGACTGAGCTGACGGGACAACAGGGTTTCCGTCAGGTCGCTGAGCTCGGGGCCTGGCATCAGCGACGAGTTGACGCTGAGGATCAGCACCGGGCTGTCGGCCGGGTTGACCTTGCGCCAGGTCGGCAGGTTCGGCATGTCCTTGGGCAGTTTGCCCGCGGCAGTATTGATCGCCGCCTGCACTTCCTGGGCGGCGGTGTCGATGCTCTTGTCGAGGGTGAATTGCAGGGTCAGGTTGGTCGAGCCCAGTGCACTGCTCGAGGTCATCTGGGTTACGCCGGGAATGGCACTGAATTGCACTTCAAGGGGCGTGGCCACCGAGGAAGCCATGGTTTCCGGGCTGGCGCCGGGAAGTTGCGCGGCCACCTGGATGGTCGGGAATTCTGCCTCCGGCAACGGCGCTACCGGCAGGCGCGGAAACGCGATGACACCCAGCAGCACCAGGGCGAACGTCAGCAGGACCGTGGCCACCGGGTGGTCGATGCACCAGGCTGAAACCGAACCATGGCCCTTCATTGCGCCGCCTCCGATCGCACCACTTGAGGCGGCTCGGTCAGCACTTGCACAGTAGCGCCGGGCTTGAGCCGCGACTGACCATCGCTGACCAGTACATCACCCGGCTTCACACCCTTGATGATGTCCTGGCCGCTGCCTTGATAGACCATCTGCACCTGCACGACTTCGACCTTGTCCCCATTGACCCGGTACACGAAGTGCTGGTCGAGGCCGCGTTGTACGACTGTCGGCGGCACCACCAGCGCATCTTTATCCAGGGCTGTCTGAATCTTTACCGTCACCAGCAGGCCCGGCCAGAGCTTCTGTGCGTCGTTGTCGAATTCGGCCTTGGCGCGGATAGTGCCGGTGTTGGCGTTGATCTGGTTGTCGATCAAGGTCAGGTGACCTTCGCCGAGCAGGTTGCCGGTTTCGCCGTCGGTGTCGGCACCGATGTAGGCCTTGACCCGGGCGTGCTGTGGGTCGTTGATCAGGCCTTGCAGGGTCGGCAGCATTTGCTGCGGCAGGGAGAACTCCACAGCGATTGGGTCGATCTGGGTCACCGTGAACAGGCCCTGGGTGTCGGTCATGCGCAGGAAGTTGCCTTCGTCCACGGTGCGAATGCCGACACGACCGGTTACTGGGGAACGAATCTGTGTGTAGGAAAGTTGTACCTGAGCTGCGTCGATTGAAGCCTGATTGCCTTGGGCGGTGGCTTTGAGTTGGTTCACCAGCGCTTGTTGCTGGTCGTAGGTCTGCTTGGAAACGCCGTCGTCAACGCTCAGCAGTTTGTAGCGTTTAAGGTTGACCAGCGCCACTTGCAGCTGCGCCTGGCTTTCGCCGAGTTGAGCCCGGGCCTGGTCAAGGCTGGCGCGGATCGAGCGGTCGTCGATGGTGGCCAGCAGGTCGTCTTTTTTCACCAGTTGGCCTTCCTTGACCATGATTTTGGTGAGAATGCCGTCGATTTGCGGGCGGACCACTACGCTGTGCAGGGACAGCACCGAACCGATGCCACTGACGTAGCGCGGCACGTCTTTTTCGGCGACGGCGACCACGCGCACGGGGATGGCGCTGGGGGTGGCGAGTTTGGCCTTGGCCGGTTTGTTGGCGTACCACAGGCCCAGCGCTGCCAGGACGATCAGAAGGGCGACGAGCAGGGCGGGTTTTTTCTGGATTCGCATGCGAGTGGGGCGCCGGGGCTGGGTGGTCGGTAGGTGGGTAAGGTAGTTTCCTTTATAAACCTGTTTGCTGGTCAGGAGGGTGACTGCTAACTGACAGCGCTGTCAGTTTGTGGGACTTGGCGGCCTCTGGGCCGACCATGTTCTTGGTTGACCGTGTACATATCCGTTTTTTCGGTAACGGCGGCTGGCGGTTTCGCCCTTACGGCGAGTCCCTTTTGGCAAACGCCCCAAAAGGAACCAAAAGGTCTCGCCCCGAACGTCCGGCCCCTCGCTGGGGCTCGGCGTTCCTTCGCTCCGACATTCATCCGGGGGCATTGCCCTCCGGTCGGCTTCGCTTCGACCTACATGCAATGAGTTCGACTGCGTCGAACGGCGCTGCGCGCCAATCCCCGGATGAACGCCTCCGCTCAGCCTCCCGAGGGGGCGGGTGGATCAAGATCAAGAGCTGCAGGCGAGCTAACGCTCGGCCTGATGAGTGGTGAGAAGCAACGGGTGTACGCCGATCTGTTTTTGCTCTTCTGTGGGAGCGAGCTTGCTCGCGATGACGGCAGTCCATCCAACTTCAATGGTGACTGACCCGACGCCATCGCTGGCAAGCCAGCTCCCACAGTTTGATCGGCATGGGGCACTACTACCGCGCTAAATGGCGACATTGCCCAGCCGACCTGATCTCAAGCGCATACGTGCTCCGGCAGGAGCTGGCTTACCAGCGAAGGCATTCATGCACTCGCAATAAACTCAAGCCGAACACTGCATGCTTCCCCCGCTTGAGACATTTCTAATCCGGGTCAAATAGTCCCATTCCGGACGATTCCTACGCGCCCCTCAGAAGCTTCCTATTTCTAAGTCAGTCAGGTTCCTGAAAGCTCTCCTGCGCTTGAGCACGAGCCCAATCCGGGCTTCGTCGAGGTACCGGACTGGCATGGCGACAATCGCCAGGGCCAACCGGTCGATCAACACTCACGTAAAGGGACTGACATGAACGATAGGTTGCACCGTACGGACACACTGGGCTCGTGCAAAGCTGTGATTTGCGGCAAACAGATCAAGCACTGGATCGAGTTCCAGTTGCTCGATGAACAGGGCGAGCCACTGGCGAACCTGTCCTATCGCGCGCTGAACGAGGCGACCCGTGTCGACTTCATTGCGCAGTACACGGGCCGCACCGATGCCGAGGGGGTGATCCGCCTTGACAGCCTGCACCCGCTGGCCATCACCCTGTTGATAGACGCCGAGTCCTTGGCCGAACAACTGCAAAATCGTCGCCTGCGTGCCGAGCGAGCTGAACCCGCGCGCCCCGGCTTCGCTGATCGCACGCCGCTGTATGGTCCGCAGCGTTCGGGTTTCTCGCCTATCGAACAGCAGGCGGTCGCAGCCGGACATGGCTATCACTACCTGCGCATCGGCCACTTGTGCGATCGACTACCTGCCTTCGATCCACCGTTGGCCGATCTCAGGCAGCCCCCGGCCTACCATTTTCCGGACCCAAAGTTTGGCGGGTTTACCATCGGCGACGATCAACTCGATCGTCGGCATGTGCTGGAAGTCTGTCCGCTGCGCGCCTGGTCACTGACCTTGCATCACCAGGCGGAGTACAGCCTGGTCAATGCATACAACCTGGCGCTGATGAGTATTTTGGCGTACAGCACGCGGCCCGAGAATGCATTGGGTTCCGTGAAGGAGTTCTTCGAGCGGCAATGTTTGGACTTATCGCGTACACCCATAATTCTGGACAGCGGTCAGAAATTGCCGTGCGTGGTCACCGATGTTCCCTTTAGCGATCGCTACACCATCGCTGAAGCGTTGGACACCACTCAGGTCCGACCACCAGAGGGCGACACCCAACTGTTTTATGCCATCAATGCCACCCAGGTGCTCGTGGCTTGGCGGGGTACCGAGGGGGCGTCCGATCTAGGTACTGATGCGACTTTCCGCCCGGTAAAACCTGAAGTGCAGGCCTTGTGCGAGCCCAAGGTGCCCTGTGCCGATCTGACATCAGAAGGTAGTGTGCATTTGGGCTTTCGCGATGCGTTCGATTTGGCCTGTAGGAGTTATGCCGAGGAGTTTGGCAAGACGATTCCTGAAGCTATCGAAGGTAAGAGGTTGTTTATTTGCGGCCACAGCCTGGGCGGCGCCCTCGGTCTGGTCCATGCCGCATCGCTGAAAGAGCGAAATCCACTGCTATACACCTACGGCATGCCACGCACCTTCACCCTCAAGGCGGTACAGGGTCTCAGCGAGATCGTGCATTTCCGTCACGTCAACGACATCGACCCGATCCCCAGCGTGCCGCCCGAAGCCGAGCTGGACAATCATCTGTATAAACTCTATGGCCCCCTCGGTACCACCTTGGGGTTTGCCTGGTCGATGCTGCAGTTGTCGGCAAGCCAGTTGTTCCGCCATGGCGATCCCTTCTGTCACCACGGCGAAATCGCCATGTTTTTCAAGGCCGAACAGCACACCCTTCGGCGAGGCTCGCCGTACCCCGCCTACCGCAACAAGGACGGGCTCGGCGCGCCTTACAACACCACCATCGCCTATCGCCTGTCGGAAAAGGTCAAGTTTTACCTGGTCCCGAGCCTGAGCCCCGACGACGACCAGCAGGCCGAGCAGGCGCAGCAGCGTCTCACCACCTCGTTGACCGCCGAAAGCCGGGCGAGGTTTTTCCCGCCCTTCAGCAATCCCAAGGCCGGCCGGTTCGTGGGCATCGGCAATCACTTCATGAGCAATTACCAGCCGTATATCTACGGCCAATTGCTGGAGTCAATCAACCCTGAACGCTCACCGTTGCTGAAGCGGCAACTGGATCGACAGAATTTCGAACAGCAAGCCAAGGACCATTACGAGAATCTTGTCGAAGACGAACTGGCACGCAACCGGGTGTTCCTCGACTTGCAGAGCCGTCTCGGCGACACCTTGCGGGTGACGCAACAGGCCGATGGCGGCGCCGAGGCGTTGCAACGCTTCGACGCCGTGGCCGACCCGAGCGCCTGCTACGAAAGAGCCCACTGTTGAGCCCGTCCAACGCCGTCAAGGATCCGACTGTGATCAAGAAAATGCCCATCGCGATACTTACTCTGTGCATCAGCCTCAGTGGTTGCGCCAAGGATCAGAGCCTGGTGCCGCCACCGGATGGCGAATCGATCACCGTGACGGTGAAAGTGCCGAAGGAGCTGGTAGCGAGGCCGATGCAGGTGATGTATCGCTCGACCCTGTGCACCTTTACCGACCGCTCGGCCTTCGGCGAAGCCTATCAACGCGATGGCTATCAACGTACCAATCTGCAACTGGTGCGTGAGGGACAAAGCGACCGTTATGTGGCCAAGCTGCCGATCGATGGTGGCGGTGCATGCCAATGGCGATTGAGCAACGTGACTTTTGGTGTGACCTATGGCGATCCGGCTCGCTTTGGCGAAAACGTTACTTACGGCGCAGGCGGTGGTGTGGTGGTGATCTTCGATCACAACAACTCGCCACGCGGTGGCGCGGACATCAAGGTCGAAGGGGATTTGACGATCAAGAAGGACTATTACCCGTGGTTGAGTGAAGCCTTTCTTGGAGGCTATAGAAAACAGATCAGCTTGGCGGGTGAGGGCCATATCTACTTAAAGTATCAGGCTCTGCAAGCGAGGCAGGTGTATTTCGAACCCGTCCTGAATTCCGACTTTCTAGTCAAATCGGAGGGTACCAAGGTACATAAAATAGGTAGCTTCATAAAATTCTCTTATCCAGATGGTACGACCGTGGCCGACGGTCGTTCTCAACCAGATTTCCGAAAATTGCAAGCGATCCGCCAGGCAGCGGAGAGCAAACAGTGAGCCTCGTTTTTCCTGCCCTGCACACCCCCTTCGAACTGGCACGCAACCGGGTGTTCCTCGACTTGCAAAGTCGTCTCGGCGACACCTTGCGGGTGACGCACCAGGCCGATGGCGGCACCGAGGCGTTGCAACGCTTCGACGCCGTGGCCGACCCGAGCGCCTGCTACGAAAGAACCCACTGTTGAGCCCGGCCCGCGCCGCCAAGGATCCGACCATGATCAAGAAAATGTCCATCGCGATACTCACTCTGTGCGTCAGCCTCAGCGGTTGCGCCAAGGACCAGAGCCTGGCGCCGCCGCCGGACAGCGAATCGATCACCGTGACGGTGAAAGTGCCGAAGGAACTGCTCGCGGAAACCCTACAGGTGATGTACCGCTCGACCCTGTGCACCTTTACCGACCACTCGGCCTTCGGCGAAGCCTATCAACGCGATGGGTATCAACGTACCGATCTGCAACTCGTGCGCGAGGGACAAAGTGACCTCTATGTGGCCAAGCTGCCGATCGATGGTGGCGGTGCCTGCCAGTGGCGATTGAGCAACGTGACCTTTGGCGTCGCTTATGGTTATCCCACTAACTTTGGCGAAAACGTGACTTACGGGGCAGGCGGTGGTGTGGTGGTGATCTTCGATCACAACAACTCGCCGCGCGGTGGCGCGGACATCAAGGTCGAAGGGGATTTGACGATCAGGAAGGACTATTACCCGTGGTTGAGTGAAGCCTTTCTTGGAGGCTATAGAAAACAGATCAGCTTGGCGGGTGAGGGCCATATCTACTTAAAGTATCAGGCTCTGCAAGCTCGGCAGGTGTATTTCGAACCCGTCCTGCATTCCGGCTTCCTGGTCACCTCTGTGCAGCCAAAGGTGAAGAAGAAAGGCAATCACACCAGCTTCACCTATCCCGATGGCAGCGTCGTGACGGATGGCCGCTCCAAGCCAGATTTTCGCAAATTGCAAGTGATCCGCCAGGCAGCGGAGAGCAAACAGTGAGCTTCGTTTTTTCCTGCCAAGTACACCCCCTTCGAACTGGCACGCAACCGGGTGTTCCTCGATTTGCAGAGTCGTCTCGGCGACACCTTGCGGGTGACGCAACAGGCCGATGGCGGTGCCGAGGCGTTGCAACGCTTCGGCGCCGTGGCCGACCCGGAAGCCTGCTACGAAAGAGCTCACTGTTGAGCCCGGCCAACGTCGTCAAGGATCTGACCATGATCAAGAAAATGCCTATTGCGATACTCACCCTGTGCGTCAGCCTCAGCAGTTGCGCCAAGGATCAGAGCATGGCGCCACCACCGGATAGCGAGTCGATCACCGTGACGGTGAAAGTGCCGAAGGAACTGGTAGCGAGGCCGATGCAGGTGATGTATCGCTCGACCCTGTGCACTTTTACCGACCACTCGGCTTTCGGCGAGGCCTATCAACGCGATGGCTATCAACGTACCGATCTGCAACTCGTGCGCGAGGGGCAAGGCGACCTCTATGTAGCCAAGCTACCGATCGATGGTGGCGGTGTCTGTCAATGGCGATTGAGCAACGTGACTTTTGGTGTGACCTATGACGATCCGGCTCGCTTCGGCGAGAACGTTACCTATGGTGCGGGGGGCGGGGTGGTGGTGATCTTCGATCACAACAACTCGCCACGCGGTGGCGCGGACATCAAGGTCGAAGGGGATTTGACGATCAAGAAGGACTATTACCCTTGGGTCGATGAGGAGTTTTTAGGTCCGTATAAAAAAACGGTTAACTTAACTAGTGAAGGTCATATTTATCTTAAGTATCAGGCCCTGCAAGCCCGGCAGGTGTATTTCGAGCCCGTCTTGCATCCTGACTTTGTAGTTTATTCGGCCGGGCCAAAGGTAAAGAAAGAAGGTAACCACACGGTCATCACTTATCCCGATGGCAGTGTCGAACCGGATGGTCGCTGGGGGCCTAATTTCCGCAAATTGCAAACTATCCGCCAGGCAGCGGAGAGCAAACAGTGAGCCTCGTTTTTCCTGCCCAGCACACCCCCTTCGAACTGGCACGCAACCGGGTGTTCCTCGATTTGCAGAGTCGTCTCGGCGAAACCTTGAGGGTGACGCACCAGGCCGATGGCGGCGCCGAAGCGTTGCAACGCTTCGACGCCGTGGCCGACCCGAGCGCCTGCTACGAAAGAACCCACTGCTGAGCCCGCCCCGCGCCGACGGAAGCCTGCACCTGACCATCTACCCCACCGACATGGCCGACCGTGCTGCGGTAGCGTAGCGTCCCTGGTGGTGGAAGGCATGCGTGTGGAAGTGACGGCGATGGCGGCCAAGGCCTAAGTCTCCCGGCACACACACAACTCTGTGGGAGCGGGCCTGCCCGCGAAGGCGGTTTACCCGCTTACATAGATGTTGGATGTGCTGACGCCATCGCGAGCAGGCTCGCTCCCACAAAGAGTCCATCCATAAGCCGAGAGATCATCAATTCGCCACGCGAACCCCACCCAGACTCCCGCTCAGTTCATACGCCGCCAGTTCCGCCTGATGCGCCGCCAGCAATTCCGGCAACGATCCACGCAAATACTCGACCCAGGTCTTGATCTTCGCATCCAGGTACTGGCGCGACGGGTAGATCGCATACAGGTTTAGTTCCTGCGAGCGGTAGTTGGGCATCACGCGCACCAGCGTGCCGTTGCGCAGGCCTTCTATCGCGGCGTACAGCGGCAGGACGCCAACGCCCATGCCGCTGATGATCGCGGATTTCATCGCGTCGGCGGAGTTCACCAGGAACGGTGAGCTGTTGATGGTGACCATTTCCTGGCCATCAGGGCCGTCGAAGGCCCATTTCTCCAGCGGAATCACCGGGCTGACCAGGCGCAGGCAGGCGTGGTTGAGCAGGTCGCTGGGTTTTTGTGCGCAGCCGTTGGTTTTGACGTAGGCCGGCGAGGCGCAAACGATGCTGTAGGTGATGCCCAGGCGCTGGGAGACGAAACCCGAGTCCGGCAGTTCGCGGGCGAGGACGATGGACACGTCGTAGCCTTCGTCGAGCAGGTCCGGCACGCGGTTGGCCATGGTCAGGTCGAAGGTCACGTCCGGGTGGGTCTTGCGGTAGCGGGCGATGGCGTCGATCACGAAGTGCTGGCCGATGCCGGTCATGGTGTGCACTTTCAGTTGCCCGGCCGGGCGCGCGTGGGCGTCGCTGGCCTCGGCTTCGGCTTCTTCGACGTAGGCCAGGATCTGTTCGCAGCGCAACAGGTAGCGCTTGCCGGCTTCGGTCAGGGCGATGCGGCGGGTCGTTCGGTTGAGCAGGCGGGTTTGCAGGTGGGCTTCCAGGTTGGAGACCGCGCGCGAGACGTTGGCCGTGGTGGTGTCCAGTTGCACGGCGGCAGCGGTGAAGCTGCCGGCTTCGGCCACGTAACTGAAGGCGCGCATGTTTTGCAAAGTGTCCATGGGGTGCTCTCTCGTCGAATGACAAATTGTGACACGAAGTTTCTGTTTATTTACAGGCGACTAAAGATCTACCTACGGATTATCTCGTTAACGGTAACAAAGATTCACAGGAATCCCAGCTTATCGCCCTTCCGGCCGCCCCATAGAATTGCCCGGACTTGTACCTCCCCCCTATTTCAGGAAATCGCAGCAGTGCCGCGTCGCATCAGCAGAGCGCTTCAGCCGCTCAGTGTTTTGGCTTTAACCCTGGCAATCAGCGGCTGCATCGGAACCGGAGGTATTGCCCCGCAGGGCAAGGCGCTGGAGGCCAATTCACTGGCCACCGACGAAGCGATCCAGAGCGCCGCGCAAGATGCGCACTGGCCCACCGCGCAATGGTGGCAAGCCTATGGCGACCCGCAACTGAATCGCTGGATCGACCTCGCCCTGCAAGGCAGCCCGACCCTGGCCATGGCCGCCGCCCGGGTGCGTCAGGCCCGATCCATGGCCGGCGTGGCCGAAGCGGCCGAGTCGTTGCAGATAAATGGCGATGCCACCCTCAAGCGTCACAACTGGCCTACCGACCAGTTCTATGGCCCCGGCGAGCTGGCCAACAGCACCACCTGGGACAATAACGCGGCGCTGGGTTTCAGCTATGCCCTCGACCTCTGGGGCCGCGAAAGCAATGCCACCGAGCGCGCCGTGGACATGGCGCACATGAGCGTCGCCGAAGCGCGTCAGGCCCAGCTCGAATTGCAGGACAACATCGTACGGGTCTACATCGAGTTGTCGTTGCATTACGCCCAGCGGGACATCGTCGAGTCGACCTTGAAGCAGCAACATCAGATTCTCGAGCTGGCGCAAAAACGCCTGAGCGGGGGCATCGGCACCCATTTCGAAGTCAGCCAGGCCGAGACGCCGCTGCCGGAAACCCATCGCCAGATCGACGCCCTCGACGAAGAAATCGCCTTGAGCCGCAACCAACTCGCCGCCCTCGCCGGCAAGGGCCCGGGGGAGGGCGCGCAGTTGCAGCGGCCAACGCTGTCGCTGGGGGCCCCACTGAAACTGCCGTCGTCGCTGCCAGCGCAATTGCTCGGTCAACGCCCGGACGTGGTCGCCAGTCGCTGGCAAGTGGCGGCGCAGGCACGGGGTATCGATGTCGCCCATGCCGGTTTCTATCCGAACGTCGATCTGGTCGGCAGCCTTGGCTACATGGCCACCGGCGGCGGGGCCCTGGAGTTCTTGACCGGCAAGAAACTCAACTACAGCGTGGGGCCGGCAATTTCGTTGCCGATTTTTGATGGCGGACGCTTGCGCTCGGAGTTGGGTGAAGCCTCGGCGGGTTATGACATCGCCGTGGCCAAGTACAACCAGACCCTGGTCAATGCCCTGAAAAATATCTCCGACCAGTTGATCCGTCGCGAGTCCATGGACAAGCAGCAGGCTTTCGCCGCCGAGTCGGTGGCCACGGCGCAGAAGACCTACGACATCGCGATGATCGCCTACCAGCGTGGCCTGACCGATTACCTCAACGTGCTCAATGCCCAGACCTTGTTGTTCAAGCAGCAGCAGGTGCAGCAGCAGGTTCAGGCGGCGCGCTTGAGTGCCCATGCCGAATTGGTGACGGCGCTTGGCGGTGGTCTCGGCGCCGGTAATGACGTGCCGAACGCCGAACAGACCCAGGCGCCGAAAACTCCGAGCCTTTTGCGTTGAACACAAAACCTGTGGGAGCGGCGGTGCGGCGATCCGACTTGCTCGCGAAGGCGGTGTGTCTGACGACACTTTTGTTGCCTGACACTCCCTCTTCGCGAGCAAGCCCGCTCCCACAGGTTCCGAGTTTTGGCTGATTTTTCACTGAGCAGGATTTGATGACTCCCTTGCCCGCACCCTTGCGCTGGCTGTACTCCCTGGAATGGCGTCGGGGTTTCTTCGACTGGGCACGCAGCGACGGCGTGACCTGGGTCTACATCTTCAAGGTGCTGTTCGCGGCATTCCTGACGCTGTGGCTGGCCATGCGCCTGGAGCTGCCGCAACCGCGCACGGCGATGATCACCGTGTTCATCGTCATGCAGCCGCAAAGCGGCCAGGTGTTCGCCAAGAGTTTCTATCGTTTTCTCGGCACCCTGGCCGGGTCGGCGGTGATGGTCGCGCTGATCGCGCTGTTTGCGCAGAACACTGAGCTGTTCCTCGGTTCGTTGGCGATCTGGGTCGGTATCTGCACCGCCGGCGCCGCCCGCTGCCGCAACTTCCGCGCCTACGGTTTCGTACTCGCCGGATACACCGCAGCGATGGTCGGCTTGCCCGCGCTGGCCCATCCCGATGGCGCGTTCATGGCGGCGGTCTGGCGGGTGCTGGAAATCTCGTTGGGCATTCTCTGTTCGACCCTGATCAGTGCCGCCATCCTGCCGCAATCGGCTAGCGCGGCGATGCGCAATGCCTTGTATCAGCGCTTTGGCGTGTTCGCCTTGTTCGTCACCGACGGCTTGCGCGGCCGCAGTCAGCGCGAGGCGTTCGAGGCCGGCAACGTGCGTTTCATCGCCGAAGCCGTGGGCCTGGAAGGCTTGCGCAGTGTCACTGTGTTTGAAGATCCGCACATGCGTCGGCGCAATGGCCGCCTCAGTCGCCTGAACAGCGAGTTCATGGGCATCACCACGCGATTCAACGCCTTGCACCAGTTGCTCGAACGCTTGCGCAGCAGCGCGGCGGACCAGGCGGTGGCGGCGATCAAGCCGGGATTGCAGGACCTCGCCGAGTTGCTCGACGGCTTCAGCGGTCGTGCCCTGACCAGTGCCGATGCGGCACGCCTGGTCACGGTGCTGAGCGCCTACAAGGAAGGGTTGCCGGCGCGGGTGCGTTGTCTGCGGGCGACATTCCAGCAGCACAATCCGAGCGATGCCGAGCAACTGGATTTCCACACCGCCTACGAGCTGCTCTATCGCTTCGTCGACGACCTGCACAGTTATGCACAGACCCACGCTTCCCTGGCCGATCACAGTCACGAACGGGAGCGCTGGGACGAGCCGTTCACTCCGCAAACCAACTGGATGGCAGCGGCAGCATCGGGGATACGCGCAGCGTTCATCCTGGTGGTTTTGGGCAGCTACTGGGTGGCAACCGCCTGGCCGAGCGGCGCGACCATGACCCTGATTGCCGCCGCGACCGTGGGCCTGTCCGCCGCCACCCCGAACCCCAAGCGCATGGCTTTTCAGATGGCGTGCGGGACATTGCTCGGGGCGCTGATCGGCTTCGTCGAGATGTTTTTCATTTTCCCGTGGATCGACGGATTTCCGTTGCTGTGCGTGATGCTCGCACCGGTGATCGTACTCGGCTCGTTCCTGACCTCGCGGCCGCAATACGTGGGCGTCGGCCTGGGCTTGCTGATCTTCTTCAGCACCGGTTCGGTGCCGGACAACCTCACGGTCTACAACCCCTACACCTTCATCAACGACTACATCGCCATGGTGCTGGGCATGCTGGTGTGCGCAGCGGCCGGGGCGATCATTCTGCCGCCCAACAGCCGCTGGCTGTGGCGTCGCCTGGAGCAGGACCTGCGTGGTCAGGTGGTGTACGCCATCAGCGGCAAGCTCAAGGGCCTGGCGTCGAGTTTCGAAAGCCGGACCCGCGATCTGGTGCATCAGGCCTACGGCTTCGCGGCGGGCCAACCGCAAGTGCAGCGGAACTTGCTGCGCTGGATGTTCGTGGTGCTGGAAGTCGGTCACGCGATCATCGAATTGCGCAAGGAGCAGGCGATTCTGCCAGTGCATCCGGCCTATGCCGAATCCCAGCCATGGCGCCAGGCGATCCGGGTGATGGGGCGTGCACTGGTGCGGCTGTTCCTGCAACCGAACAGCAGCAACCTCGAACGCGCGCTGATCGCCGTCGATCACGCGATCAGCCGTGTGCAGTCCACCGACGAACCCTTCGCCCCACACTTCGATACCTCGGCGTTGCGCCGGGTGAAGAGCTACCTGCACTTCATCCGCACCTCGCTGCTCGATCCGCAATCACCGCTCGCCGCCTTCGCCAACAGCCAGCCCAAAGGACTTGCACATGCCTCGTGAAATCGCCTTCCACGGCGTGTACATGCCGACCATGACCCTGATGTTTTTCATCGCGGCGGCGCTGGCCTGGGCACTGGACCGGTTCCTGTCCGGGTTCGACCTGTACCGTTTTTTCTGGCATCCGGCGTTGCTGCGCCTGAGCCTGTTTACCTGTCTGTTCGGCGCTTTGGCGCTGACTGTCTACCGTTGACTCTCTATCACTGAGAATGCCCCGATGAAAAAGTTTTTCAGCCTGCTCGCGACCTTGCTGGTGCTGGCCCTGGCGCTGTGGATCGGCCGCTCCTTGTGGGAGCACTACATGAACACGCCATGGACCCGTGACGGCCGCGTGCGCGCCGACATCATCAACGTCGCCGCCGACGTCACCGGCGAAGTGGTGGACGTGCCGGTGCGCGACAACCAACTGGTGAAGAAGGGCGATTTGCTGATGCAGATCGACCCCGAGCACTACCGCCTGGCGGTGAAACAGGCGCAAAGCCTGGTGGCATCGCGCAAGGCAAACTGGGAGATGCGCAAGGTCAACGCCCATCGTCGCGCCGATATGGACAACCTGGTGATCTCCCGGGAAAACCGTGACGACGCCAGTAACCTCGCCGACTCGGCCCTGGCCGATTACCAGCAGGCCCAGGCGCAACTGGAAGCCGCCGAACTCAACCTCAAGCGCACTGAAGTCCGTGCGGCGGTGGATGGCTACGTCACCAACCTCAATGTGCATCGCGGCGACTACGCGCGCATCGGCGAGGCGAAAATGGCCGTGGTCGACATGAACTCGTTCTGGGTCTACGGCTTCTTCGAAGAAACCAAGCTGCCCCATGTTCGCGTCGGTGATAAAGCCGATATGCAACTGATGAGCGGCGAAGTGCTCAAGGGCCACGTGGAAAGCATCTCCCGTGGCATTTATGACCGCGACAACCCGGAGAGCCGCGAACTGATCGCCGACGTCAACCCGACCTTCAACTGGGTACGCCTGGCGCAGCGAGTGCCGGTGCGGATTCACATCGATGAGGTGCCGGAAGGTGTGCTGTTGGCGGCGGGGATTACTTGTACGGTGGTGGTGAAGCAAGGTGATGGTGCATAACAGGTAGACCGAGTTGCTCGCGAAGGGTACAACGCGGTCCGTCAGACAGGCGTCGGGCGTTCACTCCTTGCAAAACGTCTCATGCAGATGCTGCCAGATCACCCGGCTATCCGCCCGCTTTTCGAACACAACCGTCGAGCGCCGATCCGAGTGCAGCCCGGTGGCATCGGTCTGTTGCTCACGGTAACTCACGGTCGCGCCACCGTCGTACAGCGCAATGCCACGTAACTCACTGAGCTCGATCCGGAACCCGAGCTTCTTGCCACCCGCCAACGTGAACAATTCGTTCAGCGCGTCAAAATCCAGCACCCGGCCGAGCGGCGAGACCATGGAGAACTGCGGCGAAAACCGTGTCAGCAGTTTTTCGAGTTCGGACGCGTCGCGTTCTTCGGCCAGCCATTGTTCGATGGCCACGTGGGCCTGGATCACTTCTTCGAAGTATTCGGTGTAGTCGGTCATTATGCTATTACCTGAAATTTTGTAGGGACTGTGCGGGCCTCTTCGCGAGCAAGCCCGCTCCCACATTTGATCTTCTTCGTGTGCAAACTTTGAGTTCACTAAAGATCCAGTGTGGGAGCGGGCTTGCTCGCGAAGGCAGCGACGCGGTCTCAGAGCTGCCCACGCAACCCGAACCGCTTCATCAGCCCGTACTCAAGCAAACCCTTGGGCAACAAACTGGTCAGCAGCGGCAACGCACGGCTGCCATTGCCGAGACGAATCAGTCGCGGTGGCTTGTCCTGCTGCACAGCCTTGAGCAAACCGGCGGCGAATTCATTGGCCGGGGTCGGCCTGTCCTGGGAAGCCCTGGCCCGGGCGCGTATGCCTTCGCGCAACGGAAACCATGGCGATTGCTCACTGATCAGTTGCTCGGCCTCGTGCCCGGCATTCCTGGCGAAACTGGAAGCGATGGCCCCCGGCTGGGCTTCCATGACCCGCACGCCGAACGGCGCCAGTTCCATGCGCAAGGCATCGCTCAAGGCATGCACGGCGGCTTTCGAGGCACAGTAGGCACCGGCGAATGGTGTGACCAACACACCCGAAACGCTGCCGATATTCACGACCAATCCTTTGGTCCGGCGCAGCACGGGAAACATCGCGCGAGTGACGCCAACGATGGCGAACACGTTGGTTTCGAACTGGCGTTGCAAGGCCGGCACACCACCATCGAGCAGTGGCCCCATGGCGCCATAGCCTGCGTTGTTGATCAGCACATCGAGGCCACCGGTTTGTTGGTTGATTCGTTCGCTCAAGGCTTCGAGCGCCGCGGCGTCGTTGACATCCAGTTGCACGGCGGTGAAACCCGCGGCGGTGAGCGCTGCGACATCTTCGGCCTTGCGCGCACTGGCCCAGACTTCATAGCCAGCAACCTTGAACGCATCGGCAAGGGCGCGGCCAATGCCACTGGAACAACCGGTAATCAACGCAACGGGCATGGCGCATTCCTTGTGTAAAAAATGGGGGAGGGATCAGTCGGAAAAACTACCCTGCAATCGCTCGGCGCGAAACTCCAGGGTTTCCGGACGGTAGCCAGGGCGCAGTGGCGGCAGCGGCAAACAGTCTTCCCAGTTGCCACCGGCCTGCAATTCACCAGGGCCACGATAACGCGGGGCGGTGTATTGATTGTCGGCCAGGTTCACAGTATCGCCCGGCGCATAAGCCGCGACCCGCCAGCGCAGCTCAGTCAGCGGCACGTCATTGCCGTTGTTCAGGGTCAATTGCAATGGGCGGTCAGCGGGACATTGCTGCGGTGCGTAACTGATGCGCAACTCCAGGCGTTGCAGTTGCTTGAGTTCGCGGTGGTCCATCCAGATGACCCAAGTGGCGACGATGCCCAGCCCCACGGCAGCCGCCAGGGATACGGGCAAGGCCTTGGCTGGATAGCGCAGCAACAGGATCAGCCAGGTGATGACCAGCAGGACGCCGATGAACATGACGTAAATCTCTGGAATAGAGAGGGTCATCCTACCTAAGCGCGGGTGGGGTTGGCGATGGGCGGGGCGTGCCGATGGTACAGAAGGCCGTCTGTCGGCCCTGTAATTTCTGACAGTAGCCGGGCACTTGATCGACAGGCTTAGATGGGGGGAGTGATTCCGGAGCGGCTACCGTGCCAACAACCCTTTCAATCCACCGCCACACCCCGAGCCTGACTGCAAGTGACCCTCGGGGGTTGCCAGTCCGTGTCGTGGGTTACTGGCGTTACATCGACGGCGTGCCTCCTCAGGCACGGGTTAACCGCACAGCCCATGATGGGGCAGGGCGTGCGATTGCGCAGTGGGACCCGCGACTGTTTCTGGACGCTTCGGCACCGGCCAATCTGCAAACGATTTATGCCCTGTCCGGTGCGGTGTTGAGTACGAACAGCGTCGATGCCGGGTGGCGTGTGGCGCTGTCGGGCGAGGCGGGGCAACCGCTCCACCACTGGGATGGCCGGGGCTCGCAGCGCTGGCTGCGGTACGACCCGCAGCTGCGCCTGGAATCGGTGTTCGAACAGGCGATGGACGGCGAAGCGGTTTGCACGGAGTGCTTGAGTTATGGCGCGAGCGATCCGACTTCTGCCGAGCACAACCAATGCGGTCAACTGATTCGCCATGATGACCCGGCGGGCACGCAGCGGTTTACCGAGTTCGGCTTGCACGGCGCGGTGCTGGAGCAGACGCGGCATTTTCTGCAAGCGTTGTCGCTGCCTGATTGGCCCGAACCGATAATGGATCGCGAATTGCTGCTGGAACCGGGGGAGGGCGCTATCACCCGTTCGCACTTCAACGCATTGGGCGAGGTCTCCCATCAAACCGATGCTAAGGGTCACCGCCAGTTATTCAGTCAGACCCTCGATGGCCAATTACTTGAGGTTCGCCTGCAACTCAACGGCGCATCAACTCCGAAAACGCTGGTCAGCGCCATCACTTACAACGCCCACGGCCAGACCGAAAGGGAGGTCGCCGGCAATGGCGTGATCACCACGCTGGAATACGACGCGCAGAACGGGCGCCTGACTCGCCTCCAGGCGCAACGCGGCAACGAAGCCCTGCAAGACCTGCGCTACGCCTACGATCCGTTGGGCAATGTGCTGCACATTGAGGATGGCGCGCAGCCGATTCGCTACTTCGCCAACCAGCGCATCGAACCGGTCAATCGCTACGCCTACGACAGCCTGTCGCAACTGATTGAGGCCACCGGCTGGGAAGCGGGCGGCGCCAATAAGGGGCCAGAGTTTTCGACTGTCGATGACCCCGCACCCCGTGCCAATTACCGCCAGACCTATCGCTACGATGCTGGCAGTAATCTGCTGGAACTGACCCACGAAGGTCCGCAAAGTCATGGCCATCGGCTGGTGGCAGCGGCGCACAGCAACCGTTGCCTGCCGGTGCTGGAAGGTGTGGAACCGGACGAAGAGGACTTCCGCCAAGGCTTCGATGGCAACGGCAACCTGCTCAACCTGCAACCGGGGCAGGCCTTGGCCTGGGACCTGCGCAACCAGTTGGGCGAAGTGCGGCCGGTGGTGCGTGATTCGGGTCTCGATGATCGCGAACGTTATGTCTACGGCGCCGACGGCATACGCCTGCGCAAAGTCCGTGAGGCCCACACCAATGCACGGACACTGATCGTCGAAACCCGTTATCTGCCGAACCTGGAACTGCGCAATGACAGCGGCACGGGCGAAATGCTGCAGGTGATCAGCGTGCAGGCCGGACGCAGCAGTGTGCGGGTGCTGCATTGGGAATCGGCGTCGCCGAAGGACATGGGCAATGATCAATACCGCTACCACCTGAATGATCATCTGGGCTCCTGCACTCTGGAACTCGACGACGACGGCGAAGTGATCAGCCAGGAGCGTTATCACCCGTATGGCACCACCGCGTGGTTCGCCGGACGCGGGGAGGTGGAGGCGAGTTACAGGACGGTGCGTTATTCGGGGAAGGAGCGGGATGCGACTGGGTTGTACTACTACGGGTTCAGGTATTACGTGGCGGGGCGGCAGCGGTGGTTGAATCCGGATCCAGCGGGGGATGTTGACGGAGTGAACTTGTTCAATATGGTCGGAAATCAGCCAGTCGTATTTAGGGATGAACAGGGACTGGCCCCTGTATTTGGAGACGGGATGGACGGCCAGGTCACGACGGGGGCCGCCAACCAAGATCGAGAAAATACGCAGGGTCGTGAGTTTATTTCTTACGTTGTTAACGATCTAAGAGAACGGTTGTCTTCAGTTGATGAACGTTCGGATGGTAGGGCTGACCTTGTCGCAAAGATGTTTACACACAAAGTTGTGTTGAAGACGATTGTAATGACTGAGCCGAAATTAAAAGATGCTGACAAAACTAGGGTTAGCAAATATTTCAACATGATTAATAGATATGAGTGGGAGTTTAAGCAAAATTATAAGTTTCCAGATTCTGGCCCGGTTTTTGCGAATGATATTTTTAGGCATCAGTATGAAGTGGCAGCGCAGAGGAATAATAATTACGGTGAGCTTCCCAGTGTTGTTCGAAGATCAAAGGTAAAAAATCAGATAACCCTGGACAAAACGCAAGGGCTTGAAAGTGGTAGTTCTGAGTTGTTGGAAGCCTTTTTTCAGACACCCAATGGCAAGACTACACAAAGGGTGATTGAGGATTTTGGTCTTATTGCGACGTCGGTAACAACAGAGTTGAATGGCAAAGACTTGGATTTTGTCGTAGCGGTTAAGCCGGTTGGTAGTTATAAAATTATTGTTCACTCTTCGCTGAAATCTATAACTAGGAAGCCGGTATCGAAAGTTATAAAAGTTCCAGCAATTTAGATTGGAGTGGCTTAACAGAAAAGCCCCCAACCAACCCACTGCGGATAGGGACGCAGTGGGCTGAATGGGGGCAATTTTTACCAGTCGCTTACTGCGCGATAGTCTTCACCGCAACCCCACGCTCAACCGGCGTCGAGCGCCCGTAGATATCCTCAAACCGCTCGATATCGTCCTCACCCAGATAGCTCCCCGACTGCACCTCGATGATTTCCAACGGAATTTTCCCCGGGTTGCGCAAACGGTGAACCGAAGCGATCGGAATATAGGTCGACTGGTTCTCGGTCAGCAGGAACACGTTCTCGTCACAAGTCACTTCAGCGGTGCCGCTGACCACGATCCAGTGCTCGGCACGGTGGTGGTGCATCTGCAGCGACAGGCAAGCGCCCGGTTTGACCGAGATGTGCTTGACCTGGAAGCGCCCGCCCATGTCCACCGAGTCGTAGGAGCCCCACGGACGGTAGACCTCGCAGTGGTTCTGGGTTTCGCTGCGGCCCTGTTCGTTGAGGGTGTTGACCATCTGCTTCACGCCTTGGACCTTGTCCTTGTGGGCGATCATCATGGCGTCCTTGGTTTCGACCACGACGATGTTTTCCAGGCCGATCACCGACACCAGTTTGCCGTTGCCGTGGATCATGCAGTTTTTGCTGTCCTGGATCACCACGTCGCCTTTGGTGACGTTGCCGTTGGCGTCCTTTTTATTGACTTCCCACAGCGACGACCAGCAGCCGACATCGCTCCAGCCAGCGGTCAGCGGCACGACGCAGGCGCGTTGGGTTTTTTCCATCACCGAGTAGTCGATGGAATTGTCCGGGCAGCAGGCGAAGGTGGCTTCGTCGAAGGTGATGGTGTCGGCATCCTGATGGCTGCGTTCCAGGGTCAGCAGGCAGGTGTCGTAGATGTCCGGATCGTGCTTCTTCAGCTCTTCGAGGAAGCGGCTGGCGCGGAACAGGAACATGCCGCTGTTCCAGAAGTAACCGCCGGACTGGACGAACTCGGTGGCGCGCTTCACGTCGGGTTTTTCGACGAAGTGCGAGACACGGCTGACGCCTTCAGGCAGCAGCGAGTCGTTGGTCGACTTGATGTAGCCATAACCGGTTTCCGGCTTGGTGGCCGGTACGCCGAACAGCACCATTTCACCGTTTTCGGCGGCGACGGTGGCCAGGGCCAGGGCGCGCTGCAGGGCTTTCTGGTCTTCCAGCACGTGGTCGGCCGGCAGTACCAGCATCAGCTCGTCGCGACCTTCACTGACCAGCATCATCGCGGTCAGGGCCACGGCCGGCGCGGTGTTGCGGCCGAACGGTTCCATCAGGATGCGTTGGGTTTCCAGTTTGCGCGCCGCCAATTGCTCGTTGACGATGAAGCGGTGGTCCTTATTGCAGACCACGATTGGCGAGTCCATGCCTTCGAACACCAGGCGTTCCAGGGTTTGCTGGAAGAGGGTGTGTTCGCCGGTCAGGGCCAGGAACTGCTTAGGGAATTGTTTGCGGGAAAGCGGCCAAAGACGTGAGCCACTACCACCTGACAAGATCACCGGAATCATGTTGTTACTCCTTGAATATCGATTGGTTAGAGCTACTGCGTTCTGTCGTTTCACTCTTGTTTTTGTTTCGTGTCTGAACGGTCACTCTGGATCCTGTGGGAGCTGGCTTGCCTGCGATGGCGGTGTATCAGTCAACATCAGAGCTGAATGTAAGACCGCTATCGCGGGCAAGCCCGCTCCCACAGGGAGGTGTGTCAGTTCAAAAATTCTTTAGCGCGTCGACACCGGGCGTTTCACCCAGACCGGCGACAGGCTGCTGCCGCTGCCGGTGACGTACAGCACCGCGGCTTCACCGCGTTCCAGGGCGACCGGTTTCACATCGCCGACTTTGGTGGTGCCGTCATAGAGCGCCAGGCTGACTTTCACCGGGTTGATTTCACGCTCGCCGCGACCTTTGGGCGCAACGTTCGGAACCACGTCGGTCTTGCCATCGGCGGTCTTCAGGGTCAGCGCCTTGTCGCTGAGGTTTTGCACGCGTACCAGGGACTTCTGCTTGTTCTTGAACGGCGGCTCTTCGATCAGTTGCGGTGCGCCGCTGGCGTTGTTGACCAGGGTGTAATAGTGGTCGCCGGCCAGTTTCACCGGCAGGCTCTGGCTACCGACCTTGGCGCTGTAGTCGCCGCCCGGCATGAAGCTGAAGTCACTGCTCGACAGTGGCGCGACGTCGCTCAGGTTGGTGCTGCCGACGGTGGCGCTGACTTCGGAGTTGCTCGCGTTGTAGATACGCACGAAGGTCGAGCCTTTCGGTGCGGTCGGGCCGTACAGGGCGGCGTCGCCACCGGCGAAAGCCTGTACCGACAGCACGCTGAGGCCGGCAACCAGGGCAAAGCTTTTAGCGAGACGACGAGGAGTTGTAGTGAAAGTCATGGTGTACCTCTCTTTCAGTTTTGCGCCCGGTCGGGCGTCTCGGATTTGTTGTTGATGGCTACGTTTTGTTGGCGGGCGCCGGCTTGTTTAAGCTCTGCGACCCACTGCGGGTCGGCGTCGCCGATTTCGTTGTTCACAGGCAGATATCGTTCAGGGAACTCCCAGATCAGCACCTGTGGCGGGCTGTTCTTGAAGGCATCGCTCTTGAGGTAGCTGAGCATCGGCAGAATCGGGCCGTGGCCGTCTTCGGCGTAATTGACCACGTCGCTGTTCAGCGCTTGCTTGAGCGCACCGACGAAGTTCCAGTTGGGGTTGGCGCTGTAGCTGGTGCCGATCAGGGCCACCGGCACTTCGGTGTTGGCGAACAGCGCGTCGTCGCCGGCGGGCTGGTCTTCAGCCGCGACCGTATTGCGCTTTTGCAATTGCTCCTGTTTAGGCATCAGGTTTTCGAACAGCGGGTCCAGTGGCAGGAACAGACGCAGGTCGCCCTTGTGCGTAATGGTCTCCGCAGGTTCAGTGACGAAACGCTGCGGCTCGCCGCTCAGCGGGTAGTTGTCGGCAATGGTCCTGGCCAGACGATTGGCGGCGATCTCGGCGCCTTGCGGGGTCCAGTGGGTGTCGGTGCGCAGGAACACTTGCTGGCCATCCTGCTTGGCCTGTTGCAGCGGGCCGAGCAGGTCAGGGGCCGGAATCCGGTCGGCAGCCAGGCGCTGGTGGAAGTCCTTGTAGAGGTTGGCGTGAATGCTCGCCGGTTTCACTTCACCGAGGTGTTCCGGGTACAGGCGTACCTTGGCCGGCACCACTGCCATCACCAGTTGCACGCCTTTTTCCTTCAAGGTCTGGCGCACGCCTTCGACCAGCGCGTAGTTGCCTTGCAGGTTCAGCTCTTCGTTGACCACCGGGTGGAATTCTTCATCGCTATACAACCACTGGTCGCGACCGAGCACCACGCCCGGACGACCTTCGTTGAACAGTTTGAAATCCAGCGCGGCCCAGAGGTTGGTGCCCAGGCGCTTGATCGGGAACTCGTCGTCGTAGTGCGTTTCCACGGCCTTGGTCCAGCGACCGTTGAGCACCGTCGCATCGGCGTTGGTGCTGAAGCCGAAGAAGCTGCGCACCGACCACAGACCGAGCACCAGCAGGGTCACCAGGAACAGCGCGATGTAGAAGATGCGTAATGAGCGGGTCATGGTCAGATCCCTCAGAACTGGAAGTAAAGGAACGGCGAGAAGCTTTGCGCCGAGAGTTTGAGAATCGAGGCGATGAACAGCAGCAGCACCAGTGCACGCATCACGTAGCGCGACCAGTCAGCGGTCCAGTAGGCCGGTTGTACCTGGGCTTCGACGCCGACGGTGTAGCCAGGCTGATGGATGCTCGCCGGGTTATCCCCAGGCACGGCCTTGATCGTTCCCGGCGTCGCAGCGGCCGGGCCATCAGAATCGACGTTCACTGCAGGCTTGGTCTTGACCGGAGGCTGATTGGTGTAGAAATCCCGCAGGCCGAAGAACGCCAGGGTCACGTAAGCCACGATCAGGGTTGCCACTTGCAGACCGGTGAGGCTGGCCTGGTTGAGTTCCGACAGCGACCAGTCGCCGAAGCTGAACATCGCGCCGTACATGCGACCGGCGACGTGCAGGTTTTCCGCGCGGAAGATCACCCAGCCCATCACCACCAGCAGGAAGGTCAGTGCCCAGCGGATCGGGTTGAAGCTGCGCGGCGAGGTGTTCAGGCCAATGGCTTTTTCAATCGCCAGCCACATGCCGTGCCACGCACCCCAGACGATGTAGGTGATGTTCGCGCCGTGCCACAGACCACCCAGCAGCATGGTCAGGAACAGGTTGCGATAGGTCATCAGCGTGCCCTTACGGTTACCGCCGAGGGTGATGTACAGATAGTCACGCAGCCAGGTCGACAGGCTGATGTGCCAGCGCCGCCAGAACTCGGTGATCGACTGGCTGACATACGGCTGCTTGAAGTTTTCCATGAAACGGAAACCCATCATCAGGCCCAGGCCGATGGCCATGTCGCTGTAACCGGAGAAGTCGAAATACAGCTGCGCGGTGTACGCCAGCGCGCCGAGCCAGGCATCGCCCGTGGTCGGGTTTTGCAAGGCGAAGCAGTGGTCGGCCACCACCGCCAGGGTGTCGGCGATGAAGACTTTCTTGATGAAACCCTGCATGAACCGCGTGCAGCCCTCGGAGAACTTGTCGAGGGTGTGGGTGCGGTTGTTGAACTGGTCGGCCAGGTCGCGGAAACGCAACACGGGGCCGGCGATCAAGTGCGGGAAGATCGCCACGAACGCCGCGAAGTCGATCAGGTTGCGGGTCGCCGGGGTGTCACCACGGTAGACGTCGATGATGTAGCTGATGGACTCGAAGACGTAGAACGAGATCCCGATCGGCAGCAGTACGTGGGTCAGGATGAAGGGCTCCAGGCCCACCGACGTCATCATTGCGTTGATGCTGTCGACGCCGAAGTTGGCGTACTTGAAGTAGCCGAGGATGCACAGGTCGACGGCCACGCCGAGCAGCAGCCAGTGCTGCGCCGGTTTGGTCCTGACCCCGGCGGCACCGACTTTCAGGCCGATCCAGTAGTTCCACAGCGTGACACCGGCGAACAGCGCGAGGAAGTCCACACGCCACCAGGCGTAGAACACGTAGCTGGCAATCAGCAGCAGCAAATTGCGATAGCGTTGCCCGCTCAGGTAGTACAAGCCGAGAAAGATCGGCAAGAACAAAAACAGGAACACGTTGGACGAAAAAACCATCCCGATCTCTCCTTGTTTGAACCAACAGTCAAGGGCCAACGGCCCCCCCCAAACCCCCCACAAAAAATCCGGAGGATGTATTGCATGCTGCGCACTTACCTGTGGCGAGGGAGCTTGCTCCCCTAAAACCTGATGACGCGGTGTATCAGTCAATCCGCGTTCACTGGGTTACGACTGCTTCGCAGCCGAGCGGGAGCAAGCTCCCTCGCCACAAGGAATACAGCCAGCCTTAAGAACCCTTGCTGCCCTTTTCATTGGCCGGGTCGTAGACCTTGGTCAGGTCACCGCCGAGGCGGAAGGTCTTGAACGGTTGCATCTTGTGCTTCTTCGCCAGCACCTCGGGCGAGCAGGTGTAGAGCGAGCAGAACGGTTCGAGCCAGGCGAATTTCATGTCCTCTTTCAGGTCGGTCATGTCCTGTTCCTTGCCGTTCTTTTCCTCGAACTCATCCGGGTCTTTCACCCCGGACAGCACCCGGTCACCCAGGCGCTTCAGTGCGCCATTGTTTTCCTGACGCAGATCCACACCGTTGACCTGGGCGAAACTGGCGATCATCGCCAGCGGCGGCAGGGCGTAGTTGTGGTAGGCCAGGGCCCGTTGCTGACGCTTGAGTTCGTTGGGCAGGTAGCCGTCGGCGTCGACCTGATTGGCGCCGACCTTGTATTCCTTCACCGCCCAGTCGAACAGGTCGCGGCGGTTGGTGGCGACGGAAGTGGCCATCACCGACCACGCCGCCCAGTACGAGTGGTTGTTGGTCTGGTCGAGCGGCAGGTTGTCCCAGTCGCTGACCACCTGGTCGGCCATCTTGCTGAACCAGGCTTCGATCAACTGCGCTTGCTGTTGATGGGTGGCCAGCGGGTGGGAGTCGGAAAACTTCAGGCGGATATACGCCGAAGCCATGCTGCCCAGCGCCCATTTGCGCATCGATTTGCCGGTGTGGTTGAAGTCCTTGGACATCAGCGCGTCAGCCTGGGCCCAGGCCGTCAGCCAGCTCAACGTGCATTCCAGTTGTTCCGGGCGGCCGTCACGCATGAACTGCATCACGCGCTTGCTGGTGCCGCGCTCGATCTTGGTGATGTCGGCGGTGCTTTCGCGGAAGGCTTTTTCCGACTGCACGTTCAGGGTCGCGCGGGCCTTGTCCGAACCTTCGTACTTGCTGCGAAATTGCAACGAGCCGGTGTACGGCGTCGGCATTGCATCGCAGCCTTCGCTCTTGTCGCCCGTCTTGAATTTATCCACAGGCGCAAAATAGCCCTGGGGTGGACGCAGTGGCGCCGCCGCTTGCGTGGCCCCGGCGAACATCGCCAGGCTCAAGAGCGTCGGTGCCAACAGAGTTGAAAATTTCGGATAGCGCATAGCAGACCTCATTGCCCGACCGAAGCAGTACGCTGTTCGGCGCCCGGGAATACGTTGCGTTTGCAGATTTTCGCTTCGACTTTCTGTGGCGCGGCACCGGCTTCGGGGCCCTGGACTTCAACGGCCAGCAGGTTCTGCGAGGCCCAGTCTTCGTCCGTGCGCAACTCGAAAGCGAAACGCCCGTCAGTCTCGGAGGTTTCCGGTTTGTCGATCTTGATATCCTCGTGGCGACCGTTCATGTACCAGAGGGTGGCTTGCAGGGTTTTCACCGAGGTGTCGGCGAAGCGGATGTCGACCTGATGACTACCGTTGCGCAGGTCCATGTTCTTGCTGTTGACCATCAACTCGTTTTTGCCCGGCTTGAGCGTGGCGCTGCCGGACATCTGTGCATCCTTGCCTTCGCAACCGTTGTCCAGCAGCGCCATCATCTGGCGGTAGATGGTTTCCTGGTCGAGGCGGTACAGCGGCGAGAATTCCCAGATGAGAATCTTCGGCGGGTTCTTCTGGAACTCGTCGCTGCCCAGGTACTGCAGCATCGAACCTTCCAGGCCGCCGCCGGGGAACGCCACGTTGAGAATGTCGGCGCCGATTGCCTCTTCGAGGAAACCGGCGAAGTTGTAGTTCTTGCCGCTGTGGGAGGTACCCACGAGGGTGATTTGCGGGTTGCCGGAGTCGCCGAACAAATCGCCATCGCCCGCTTCGCCCTTCGGCTCGGTGGTGAACTGATCCATGTACTGGATCGCGTAGCTGGTGCCACAGAGTTGACCGGCCATGTTGTGCAAGGTTCCGGTCTTGCCCATGCGACCCGACTTTTTGGTCTCGAATTCGCGCTTGGGAATGTCGGCGAATTCAGGCAGCTGCTTGACTTTTTCGGCGACGATTTTCGCCGTGCGCTGGGCACCGTACGGGGTCCAGTGCTGGTCGCCACGGAAGTAGAAATCGTGGGCTGGCAGGGTGTCGGGCAATGACTCGTTGGTCAGTGGCGACAGGTCTGGGACCACGTAGCCCATCTGCGCGAAACGACCGAGCATGGACTGGTAGTTCCTCAGCGCCTTGTCGAAGTCGAAGCTGGCTTTCTCCGCCGGGTTGAGCTTGTTGCGGTTCACCAGGCCACGGGTCGGCTGGTACACGACAACCAGTTCCACGCCTTTGCTCTTGAAAGCATCGTGCAGTTGTTTCATGCGTTTGTAGCCGGCGGGCGTGGTGTCGAATTCGGTGCGCAAGTCTTCTTGCGTACGGAACAGCCAGTCACCCTGGGCCTGCACCAGCGTGGTGAAGTTCTGCTGATAACGGGTGGTGTAGTTCTTCGGATCGTGAGCAGCCGGACACAGGCTGCAGCACGGTTCTGCGGTGAAGCTCGGCGCTTTGATTTCGTCGGCGCGAACACCGCCGCTGGCCGCGAGAATGCCGGCGGTCAGGGCCGACAGGCTGAGTAATTTGATCAAGTGTGGGTGCATAAGATTATCCTCAGTCCCGCATTTCGGTCTGGCGTTCGACAGGGTCGATCAGCACGGCTTTCTGCTGGCGCACCAGCAGGTCGAGAATTTCATCCTGGCGCTCGCCGAGGATGCCGGTGAAGCTGATGCCGCTGGCCTTGGCTGGCGCGAGCATCGACACGCGATACAACTCGACACTCAGCGGCGAGTCGATGGACAGCGGCCCGCTGCCGTTGGCCGCCAGTTCACCGCCGACCACGATCAGCGACACCTGGGCGTCGAACGGGTCGAGCTTGATGTCACGGTCGGTGTTGCTCAGGTCCTTGATGTGCCCGTAGACACCGGTCAGGCCGTTGGCCATGGCGACGTTTTCGTACAGGCGAATGTTCACGCTGTTACGAATGCGGATGCCGTGGCGCTTGTTGCTCAACACGCGGTTGCCCCACAGCAGGTTGTCGGCACTCTCGTAGAGGGTGATGCCGTCGGTGTGGTTCTGGTAGATCTCGTTGTGGGCAATCAGGTTGTTGACGCTGTTACGGTCGATCACCAGCCCCGAGAGGTGGTTGTCGTAGCTGCGGTTGTTGAAGATGAAGCTGTCGTTGACCTCACGGGAAATAATGATCCCGTGCTTCTTCTTGGTACCAAACACCGTGTTGTCGGCAATGATCAGACCGTGGGAACGGTCGTGCGGGTCAATGCCGTAGACGATGTTGTCTTTGTAGGTGTTGCCCTTGACCACGAAGTCGCGGGTTTCATAGCAGTAGAAGCCGTACCACATGTCCGAGAATTCGGAGCCGACGATCCAGCCGGTCGGCTCAGGACGCTTGAGCACCTTGGCCATGTTCGGCGTGTACTGGGAAATACTCACGCCGTAGGACTTACTGTTGGCGTAGCCGAAACTGGCGATCTTGCTGTTGGCGATGTAGGTCTCGGTGCCGCCCCAGGACAGCAGGAACGGACGGAATTCCTTGGGCGAAGTGAACGTCGCCGGACCGTTGTCCTTCTCGCGCCAGCCAGTGATTTTGGTATCGCGAACGAACAACTGGCCGTCGTTGACCAGGAACGTACCGGCCTCCTGGGACAGGCGCAGTTCCTGGGTCTGCTTGTCGATTTCCAGAATGCCGTGACGACCGACCACGATCGGCAGCCGGGAGAGGAACACACCCGGCGAGGTTTCGCTGAAGTACTGCTTGGGCAGCTTCTTCGCCAGATCCTTGAGGTTCATGTAGCCGTCATCGACGAAGATCGCCTGGGGGATGCCGTGCTGACGCACCACCCACTCGGCCATCTTGTTGTCGCCACCGATGAAGTCCTTCAGGGCGTCTTCCTGCATCATTCGGCGCACGCTGATCTTGCCGGCCTTGCTGCGCACGATTTTCGCGGCGATGGCCTCGGCGGTGTAGCCGGAAACGTCCGGCAGCTTCGGCGTGGCCAGTTCCAGCGGCGCGGTCGGTGCGCTGCTGACGGTGTAGGTCTTGGCCTGTTGCAGTTCCTTGGCGATGGTGGCCGGACGCGCCGGTTTGGCAGGCGCTGCCGGCTCCACGTTGGCGAAGGCGGCCGAGCTTGCCAGCAGCATCGCGCCGGCCAGCAAGGTGAGCGAACCTCGCTTCGAATTGTTCATGTCGGGCACTCCCTTCGCGGTTTGCATCAGAAGCGCCAGACCACGTCGATGAACGCGCGGTGCATGTACGAATCGACCTGACTGCCATAGGCATCGCCCGGCTTGAACACGCCGCCACGGAAGCGCACCAGGGCCGAAGGCTCGTCGATCGCCTGACTCATCGACGCAGGCAACAAGCCTTGCTTGAAGTACTTGGTCACTACCAGGTCCATTTCCTGACCGAGGTCTTTTTCACCATCGTTCAGCGGCAGCGAAGTGCTGGAGAGGATCGCGCCGGTGACGTCGTCGGTGTTGTTCTCGACGGCGTTGATGCCATTGCTGCCGACTGGCTTGTTGCCGTCGACGCGCCAGAACTTGTGGTAGATCAGGCTGGCGTCGTATTCGTCGTTGAGCATCCACGAACCGAACAGGGTGGCCGATTGCATGTTGTTCATTTCGCCACGGAAGGCTTCGCCGAAACGGTGCACTCGCGAGCGGGTGCCGGTGTAGTTCGAGCGGTTGCTTTCCAGGCCGTTCTGTTCGTAATCGGCGCTGGCGCGGGCATAGGCGGCACCGACTTGCCATTGCGGATCGAGGCGCAAACGCACGCCGACATCGGTGGCCCAGCCGTTGAGGTCTTCACCGCGCTTGGCTTCAGCCGGCGACGTGCCATCGGCGTTCAGCGGGTTGACCTTGTCGATGTCGCCGCTCATGCCGGTGATGCTGCCCCAGTAATTGACCGTGTTGGTGTTGCGCCAGTTGTAGGCGTCGCTGTCGGCGGTCAGGCCGAGCCAGCTAATGTCACCGTTCTGTTTCTTGTCCAGCGAATCAGCCGGCACACCTGGCTCCGGGAAGTCGAGCTTGCCGTTGTCGTGGGTGTGATGACCGCGAATGCCGACCCAGTTGCCGGGTGTCCACTGGTACGCGGCATCGGCGTAGGCGTGCAGGCGATCCTTGTCTTGCGGCGACAGTTCCTTGAGGTCGGTGCGGTACTCGCTGAAGCGTTCGGCGATACCGACGTTGGCGCGCAGCAGGGTGGTGTCGAAGGTCCAGTTCAGGGCTTCGATGTTGGTATCGCGCCATTGGCCGTCGTCGTTGCGCAGGCGCTGGCGACCGAGTTTCAGGATCTCGCCGGGGTAGGGCGTGAAGCCGCTGTAGCCAACCCAGAACTCACGCATGGCCAGGTAGTTTTTCTTGGTCTGGCGATCATTGTTGTCAGTGTTCTCGGCGCCATCGGATTGTTGCAGGGTGTCGGTCTCGATGATGTCGGTGGACGTCACCGCCTGACCCATGGCGTAGGCGCTCCACGCGCCGCTTTCACCGTAGACCCACGGGCGCAGGTCGAGGCCGACGCCGTTGACGTCGCCGCCGGGAGCGGTGCCGAGGTCGCGGTCGTCTTCTGACTGACCGGTGATTTTCACTTCCAGGCCAAAGTTCTTGGTTTCTTCAGTCATCGCAGCAAGCGTCGGGCAAGACCAGATCAGCGCGAATGTCAGGCCAATGCCGGCCTTCATGAATGGATTCAACTTCATTGGGATTCCTCGCCATCTTCTTCTTGCAGGGCATGCAGTTCCGGCGTGTTCGGGCTCAGGGCACCGCGCACGGCCTGTTCTTGTTTCAACAGGCGTTGGGCTTCGGCCAACCGGTCGGGCGGCAGTTGCGTTTGGATTGTTTGCGCAAGCTCGGTGGCTTGCGGAGTGTTCTGGGCCAGGGCCAGTTGGCTGAAGACGTAGGCGTTCAGCGGATCAGGCTTGGTGCCCTTGCCTTGGGAAAACAGTTGGGCAATGGCGAAGTCGGCGCTGTTCTGGCCGTTGCGCGCAGCGGTCAACAGATGGTCGAGGGCCTTCTGCGGATAGACCTTGCCCAGGTAGCCACGGCGATAGATCTGGCCGAGGTAGTAATCGGCAGCGACTTCGCGGCCAACGGCTTTCTGGAAGTGCGCTTCGGCGACCTTGGCGTCAGCCGGCACCAGTTTGCCTTCGAAGTAGAGCTTGCCCAGCAACAGCTCGGCGCGTGGCTGGTCGGCGGCGCGACCGTTGTCCAGGTACTTCATCATCTGGTCGACGTCGCCCAGTTCGGGGAAGTCGTAGAGCAGTTGTGCGAGGGTGACCCACGACGCCGGGTAGCCCGGTGCGATCGGTTCGAGCAGCGACTGCGCGGTTTTCTCGTCAGTCTTGCCCAGGGATGCATCGGCGAGCACACGGGCGACGCTGTCGACGCGCTGCGCCGAAACGCTGCCGCGGGCGTGCGCCGCTTGCATCTGCTTGATCAGCTCGGCCTGTTGCTCTGGCTTGGCCTGTTTCTGATAGACCGTGGCCAGTTCGACGTAGCAGATATCGCTGGTGTTGAGCGCGGCTTTGCAGATTTTTTCCACGTCATCCAGATGCTGGTCGTAAGTGCCCTGGGTGCGATAGAGCAGCACCTGCGCCAGACCTGCTTCCGGTTTGTTCTCGGCACGCCATTGGCTGATCTGCTGCTGCGCATTCACGTTGGGAAAGCTGTGCGGGTATTGCAGGTACAACATCGCCAGCGGGATCAGCGTGTTGCCTTCACCTGCGGCGGCGGCTTTTTTCAACAGGGTTTCGGCTTCGTGTTGTTCCGCTTCGGTGGAACCGGGCTTGGCCACCAGCAGACGACCGAGGCGTGCCTGGGCGCGTGGCGAAACGCTGGCCGCGGCGCGGTAAGTCGCCTCGGCCTGTTTCATCTGCGCCGGGTCACGGCTGTCGACTTGGATATCGGCCAGACCGACCTGCGCTTCGCTGTAGCCCAGGTCTGCCAGTTGCCGGTAGTTCGCCGCGGCAGTGGTGGTGTCACCGCGCTTGAGCGCTTCGTTGGCCAGGCGCTGGTCGGGGAGACCGGCGCAACCGGCCAGGCTCACCGCCAATGCCACTGCACACAGAGACCCCATGTGGGAGCGAGCTTGCTCGCGAAAGCGGTGTGTCAGCAAGCATTGATTCTGAATGTTCAACCGCATTCGCGAGCAAGCCCGCTCCCACAGGGGCTGCGGCGTGTTTTGAGTTTTTGTGATAGTCACAGGCATGTCCTCGACTTAAAGACCGACAGCCATGGCTTTGTCGATCAGCCAGTTCAGGTTCGGGCCACGGTCGCTGTTGACTTCCACCGGGCGGCCGGCGAGGGAGCTGTCCAGGGTTTCGTCCGGCTGGATCAGCACGCGGATGTCCGAAGACAGGTCGGCGCTTTTCAGGCTGGTACTGCTGACGATCTTGCCGGTGCGGCTCTTGTCCTCGCCGGCGATCTGGAAGCGCACCGAAGTGCCCGGGCGCACATCGCCGAACTGGCGATAGGAGAAGCGCGCTTCAACATTGGCTTCGCTGTTGCGCGGCACCAGTTGGAAGATCACGTCGCCCTTGCTGGCGTACTGACCGTTGGCGACCATTTGCTGGGCCACGGTGCAATCGCAAGGCGAGGTCAGGGTGCCGGTCATCTGCTTGCCGAACAGTTCTGCAACCTTGGCCGGTTGCAGTTGGTCTTCGTCCAGATGGCCCTTGAGCACGTCGAGCATGCTGGTACTGAAGGTTGCCAGCGGTGCGCCCTTGGCGGCCACGCCGTCGGCTTTCACCAGGCTCTGCACGGTGCCGTCGCGGGGCATGGTGATGTTCACGCCCGGCACGCTGACCAGACCGGCCTGGGCGTGGCTGACGAAGTACATGCCATACACCGATTTGAAGACAAAGCCGAATGCAGCCACGCCGACAACGAAGATCCCCAGGCTGAAGGTCACGGCTTTCAGGCGGCCGAACGCGGTCATGCCGTGGCCGCCGTCCTTCATCTTGCGCGCCTTGGTGAAGTTGTCGCGCTGCAGGGTCGCCAGCATTTCACCCACGCTGACGATGTCGCCAGCCAGGTGCGAAGTGATCAGGTGGCGCAGGGTCGAGATGTCCCGTGGTTCCAGGTTCTGGAACTGGCAGCCGGTGCGTCCGGTCTCGCGATCGAAGGAGCGGACCTGCAACTCGACGTCCATGGCCAGGCCGAGGTTGTCGATGAGGAATTGCAGGCGGGCCTTGTACACGTCACCGATCTTCAGCGGCAATTGACCGGCGTTGAA
The DNA here is from genome assembly GCF_019955895.1 of Pseudomonas sp. GL-B-12. Classification (NCBI taxonomy): domain Bacteria; kingdom Pseudomonadati; phylum Pseudomonadota; class Gammaproteobacteria; order Pseudomonadales; family Pseudomonadaceae; genus Pseudomonas; species Pseudomonas sp. GL-B-12. The sequence goes on along the minus strand of NZ_JAHBCX010000012.1, from coordinate 69,574 downwards.
CGCCAGGCCACCGGCGGACAGGTCGATCACCCGGGCTTCGACCGGCGTCCGGTCAGGGCCGAAGAAACGCAACTTGGCCGGGATTTTCACTCGGGCGTGTTGGCGCTGGGCTTCGGATTCGTGCACTACGTTGGCGTTGACGGCGGTATTCATAGGGGGCGTTTTCCTAGTTAATTCAGGCGAGTTCGGTCAGACCATCAACAGCAGCACGGCGACAAAAATGCTGCCGGCAGAGAAGGTCATGGTCCGAGACGACCAAGTGTTGAACCAACGTTGAAAGCTGGCGAGATCACGGGTCAGAGACGTGGGTTGGCGAGTCCAGGACTGTTGGTCGAGGCGGAAGAACACGTAGATCTTCACCAGCGCGCCGACGATCTGGTTGTAATAGAGAATCGCCGGATAGGCCGGGCCGATCCGGTGTCCGGAGCACGACAGCAACAAGGTCAGGATGAACCGGGTGATGCCGATCCACAGCAGGTACACCAGGATGAACGCGGTGCCGTACTTGAAGCTGGCGATCAACGCCACGGTCAGGCCCAGCAGCGAGGTCCACATCGATACGCGCTGATCGAACAGCACCACCGAAGTGAACACGCCGAGGCGTTTGATCCCCAGGCCCAAGGCACGGGAGTTCTGCCGCAGGTTGTTGCCGTACCAGCGGAACATCAGTTTGCGGCTGGCCTTGATGAAGCTCTTTTCCGGCGGGTGTTCAACGGTGTTGATCGCCGCGTCGGGCACGTAGAACGTGTCGTAGCCCAGGCGCATCAGGCTGAACCAGCTCGACTTGTCGTCACCGGTGAGGAACTTGAAGCGACCCAGGCGCCAGTGTTGCAGCGAGTCGCTTTCCACGTCGGCGATGAAGTCCGGGTTGGTGACCACGGTGGCGCGGAACACCGACATGCGGCCGGTCATGGTCAGCACGCGCTTGGACAAGGCCATCGAGCACATGTTGATGTGGCGCTGGGCGAAACGCAGTTTGTGCCATTCGCTCATGATGTAGCCGCCGCGCACTTCGCAGAATTCGTTGGTGGTCAGGCCACCGACGTTGCCGAACAGCTGGAACCACGGCACGGTCTTGAGCACCACGCCTTCGGCCAGCACGGTGTCGCCATCGATCACCGCGACCACGGCACGATCATCCGGCAGGTGCCGGGAGATGGCGCGGAAGCCATAGGCCAGGCCATCGCGCTTGCCAGTGCCGGGAATGCGCACGAAGTCGAGCTTGACCCGGGACGGCGGGTTCATCCGGTTCCACAGGCTTTTGACCAGCAGCTCATCGGACATTTCCACGATGGAGCAGACCACAGTGGTCGGCAGGCCGCAGTCGATGGCTTCGCGGATCACCGAGCTGTAGACCTGCGCGGTGGTCAGGGCGTCGATGCGGAAGCTGGTGACCATCAGGAACACGTGGGACGGGTCAGCCGCTTTGCCCAGCTTGCGCACTTTGCGCCGCAGGTACGGGTAGACGATGTACAGAAAAATCATGCCGCGCACAAAGTGCGTGGCACCCATCGAGTAGCGCCAGATACCGACGATACCGATCAGGAAAATGAAGTCCTTCGACTCAGAGTCGAACGTGGACACGGGCAACGCCATGGCGAGGCCCATCAGTAAACTCAGGTAGAACAGCCACCCGGCGGCCTGGAGTAGGCCGTGCTTTAGCCTGTGCATAATCGGAATCCTAAAGTCAGTTGCAAGCCCCAAGCTTCAAGCCCCAAGCGAGGAGCTTTGAACTTGCGGCTTGGAGCTTGAAGCTTGCGGCTGCTTTACCAGCAGATACCTTCGGCCCGGCTATTCGTGCTGGTGGCCTTGGACATGAAACCAACCAGGTCGATCACCTGCTTGCCGTGTGGAACGTCCTTCACCAGGGCGCGGAATTTCTCGTCACGGTTGCCGAGGATGATCACGTCGGAGTTGTTGATCACCGCGTCGAAGTCGGAGTTGAGCAAGGACGAGACGTGAGGAATCTTCGACTCGATGTAGTCCTTGTTCGCACCGTGAACGCGGGCGTACTCGACGTTGCTGTCGTAGATGCTCAGGTCGTAGCCCTTGCCGATCAGCATTTCCGCCAGGTCGACCAGCGGGCTTTCGCGCAGGTCGTCGGTGCCGGCCTTGAAGCTCAAGCCCAGCAGGGCGACTTTGCGTTTGTCGTGGCTGGAAACGATGTCGAACGCGTTCTGCACCTGGGATTCGTTGCTGCGCATCAGCGAGTTGAGCAACGGGGCTTCCACGTCCAGGGAGCTGGCGCGGTAGGTCAGGGCACGCACGTCTTTTGGCAAGCACGAGCCGCCGAAGGCGAAGCCTGGGCGCATATAGTACTGGGACAGGTTGAGGGTCTTGTCCTGGCAGACCACGTCCATCACTTCGCGACCGTCGACGCCGACCGCCTTGGCGATGTTGCCGATTTCGTTGGCGAAGGTGACCTTGGTGGCGTGCCACACGTTGCAGGTGTACTTGATCATCTCGGCGACCGCGATGTCCTTGCGGATGATCGGTGCGTCGAGCTCTTCGTACAGCGATTGCAGAACGTCGCCGGAAGCCTTGTCGAACTCGCCGATGACGGTCATTGGCGGCTGGTCGTAGTCGGCGATAGCGGTGCTTTCGCGCAGGAACTCAGGGTTCACGGCCACGCCGAAATCAACACCGGCCTTCTTGCCGGAGCAGTCTTCGAGAATCGGGATGACCACGTTGGCCACGGTACCCGGCAGCACGGTGCTGCGTACGACGATGGTGTGGCGGGTGGTCTTGTCACGCAGGACAAAACCGATTTCGCGGCACACTGCCTCGATGTAGTTCAACTCCAGATCGCCGTTCTTTTTGCTCGGCGTGCCCACGCAGATCATCGACAGGTCGGTGTCGCGAATCGCCTCGGCGAAGTTGGTGGTGCCACGCAGACGACCGGTCTGGATGCCCTGCGCCAGAAGTTCGCCCAGGCCTGGTTCAACGATCGGCGATTTGCCGGCATTGATCATATCGATCTTGTCTTTGGCCACATCGACGCCAACGACGTCATGGCCCCGTGCAGACAGGCAACCGGCACATACTGCGCCGACGTAACCCAAACCAAAAATGCTGATGCGCATCGCAATTACCTCTGTATTGATCAAGCCATTAGATGGCCGGAGTTAATGGTGTTCAGCGTGTTTTAATGCACTCGCAAGTGTGCCTTACAGGCGCAACAATGCCGTGTGCTGGCATATAAGTTACGAGTGTCTAAATAAATGCACTCAAGGTGTGCGCAACTAGGCCTTGTTGTTATGATTTGCCCTGTTATGCAGCCGATCCTCCTTTCAGAAGGATGCAGGTGCAACGGCCTTGCACGCTTGATGTCAGGCACGAAAGCCCGTGGATCAAGCGGTTGGGTGCTCGGGTGAGCACGTTTATAGGGGCGCTGCCGTGGCCTTGTAGGGGATAGCCATACTGCGTTATCTCCTCTCCGATTGCCGTTGTCCAAATCAGTGATTAGTCAGGGCAAGTTAATATTACAACTTGACTACATGAATCGCTTATCTGCGTAAGTTATCTCGTACACGCTCGGCGAGAATCGTTACCGGTGGTATGAGCGGCGCGTTTGGACATAGTTCCAGTCCGCTCATCGTCAAATCTGAAATTTCTTGAAATATTGAGAAAGATGGCACTGCTCTCAAATTGATAGCACTTGCCGTTTCGCCCTTTATATATAGGCGGATCATTGGGGGGGATATTTTTTTGCCACTACTGTTAAAAAAAGTCAGTGCCACTACGCAAAAAAATGTTCGAAGTCGAGTGAAACTAAAGTTAGAAAATTGGGCGATGTATTTTTGGCGCCATAAATATGGCGAAAAGGCGGGGAAGGTTGAAGTGAATCAAGGGTCGGCGCACGAGAGTTGTGGAGATCGTGCGCCGACTGGGTGCATCACTCTGGTGCGTGATCGCGCAGAAACACCAGATTGTCCGGTTTGGATTGTTCGGCGCTGTAGCGATAGCCTTGAACGTCGAACTGCTTGAGGGTGGCCGGGTCGTTGATGCGTTCTTCGATGACGAAGCGGCTCATCAAACCGCGGGCCTTTTTCGCGTAGAAGCTGATGATCTTGTACTGGCCGTTCTTCAGGTCCTTGAATTCGGTATTGATGATGCGCGCGTTCAAGGCGTTGCGCTTGACCGCCGAGAAGTACTCGTTGGACGCCAGGTTGAGCAGCACGTCATCGCCTTGATCGACCAGGGCTTCGTTCAGCCATTCGCTGATGCGCGTGCCCCAGAAGGCATACAAATCCTTGCCCCGGGCGTTGGCCAGCTTGGTGCCCATTTCCAGACGATAAGGTTGCATCAGGTCCAGCGGGCGCAGCAGGCCATAGAGGCCCGAGAGCATGCGCAGGTGTTTTTGCGCGTAATCGAAATCGGCTTCGCTGAGGGTTTGCGCATTCATGCCGGTGTACACATCGCCCTTGAAGGCCAGCAGCGCCTGCTTGGCGTTTTCCGGGGTGAACGCGGGCGTCCAGCTGCCGAAACGCGCAGCGTTGAGCCCGCCGATCTTGTCGGAGACGTGCATCAACTCACTGATTTGCGCGGGCGTCAGCTCACGCAATTGCAGGATCAACTCCTGGGAGTGGTCGAGGTACTGCGGCTGGGTGAAGCGCTGGGTCGCCGGCGGTGTTTCATAGTCGAGGGTCTTGGCGGGTGAAATCACCATCAGCATGAAGTCGTCTCCTTTAATCGTGGCGGCGATTCTAGGGGGTTGTCCTCGTTGACTCCAGCTATGGCGTCCATAGGTGATGGCCGGTGGAGCACGGATTTTGTCTGGATGGGCTTCTGTGGCGAGGGAGCTTGCTCCCGCTCGAGCGCGAAGCGGTCGCAAAACCGGTAGTCGGGGTCTGGCTGAAGGAATGTGGTGACAGGTTTAGGTCTGCTTCGCAGCCCAGCGGGACGGTGCGGCGGTCCGACAAGCTCCCTCGCCACAGAAAGCATTCATGCCTCAGGAGGAGTGGGTGCCTTATCAGCTATAGTGCCGCGCGGGTTTTGTTATGGAGACATCCCATTGCGTATCACTTTTCTCATCTCGATCTGGCTACTGAGCTTTGGCGCCATCGCGGCCCCGGGCGATGTGGCGACGCTCGATCGCAGCACCTGGCCGGAAAAACTCGGTAACCCGACGCTGTTCGACGTGGCGTCGAGGGCCGAGATCCTCATGTTTTCCAGTGTCCTGTTGGCCAGCGAGGCGCTGGATGAACCTGCCCTGGCCCAGCGCCTGGGCCTGCGCACGATCAATCTGGAGTCGGTCAACCGGGTTCGCCAACGTATGTGGCAACGGCTGCTGGGCAACTACAACTTCGCCCAACAGAGCTGCGATCAGGATGCCTCCTTCTGTTTTCTGGTCGAAGACATGCCCACCTTGCGCGAACAGGCCGCCAAGTTCCAGGTCGGCGCAGACAGCTACTACATCAAGTGGGCCGAGCCGAGCCGTGTGTTCCACACCCAGTACCTGGACGAACAGTTGCGCAAGGCCGCTTTGTTTCCGCAAACCAGCAGCGAAGTCGATCATTTTGGCGACTATGAGCGCAGCGGCGACGGAATGCATGACCGGCTGTTTCTGCTGACCTTCGACAGCGCTGCCAACGCCGCGCCGGATAACACCGCCTGGGTCGCCGAGTACCTGCGCAAGTCGAACCTGAGCGGGACATTCTTCGTCCTCGGCAAGGACATCCAGGCCCGTTTGGCCGAAGCTTCGGTGAGTAACCTGCAAGCGACCTACTCGAGCCAGTGCATCGGCGTACAAGGCTGGGAGTTCCGTTCCCACAGCCACTGGCAGGACTGGCAGGACTCGGTGCGCCGCAGCGCCGAACTGGTCAAGAGCAAGCTGCCGGAGAACTACGTGCCCCTGTTCCGTCCGCCCGATGGCCAGCGCCGTTCCGATGCCGAAGGCTTCTTCAAGACTCAGGGGCTGCAGGTAGCGTTGTGGGACATCGATGCCCAGGACGGTGCCGGCAAACTCAAGGGCAACCCGAGTGCGCAACGGGTGCTGACCCTCATGCTGCTGTGGCGGCACGGGGTGATCAATTTCAATGTGAAACAGGACGCAGTGAAAACGGCGTTGCCGTGGCTGGTCATGCAAACGGCGCCTGTCGGGATCGGCTGGGAGGATTGCCAGGATGCGTTTCGCTGAAAACGAAAAAACCCCGTAAACATTGGGTTTATGGCGATTTTGGAAGGGGATTCGTTGCAGGTGGACTTCCGACTGTAAACGGGTGATGGCAGTCCGCCAAGTGCTATTGGTCAATCTGCAAAATAAACTTCAAAAAAGCGTCAAAGTACTTTTTTCTGTCACACGTTTTGGAGTATTACGAAGACAGACCGCCGAAACCTGCAACACAGGTGGCGTCTCCCAAGACCCAGCTATGTATGCAGTTCACTTGAGTCCCCGCAGGTGAAGTTCGGTAGTCACTTCGAGGCGCAGCACCGTCAAGGTATTGCGTCGAATGGCTCCCACAAAGGTGACCGAGTATGGATGATCACGGACGTAGCTCTTCTTCCAACCAGCCAATCCTTTATGTACTCGATACCAACGTATTGATTCACGATCCAAACGCGCTGCTTAACTTCGAAGAACACCACGTCGCGATCCCGATGACCGTGCTTGAAGAGCTCGACAAGCTCAAGAGCGGGCATCACAGCGTAGCCGCCGAATGCCGCCAGGCCATCCGCCTGATCGACAAGACCCTGGGCGATGCCTCACCCGAGGACGTCGAGCAGGGTGTGCCGATCCAGCGTGGCAAAAGCGGACCCAAGGGTTTGCTGTCAATTCTGATGAGCAAGCATGCCGAGCCGAACCTGATTCTGCCCGAGCACCTGAACGACAACAAAATCATCAACCAACTGATCGACCTGCACGCGCGCGACCCGAAGAAGCCCGTGGTGCTGGTCACCAAAGACATCAACATGCGCCTCAAGGCGCGCGCCTGTGGGATCGCGGCCGAGGACTACAGCACCGACCAACTGGTCGATGACGTGTCCTTGCTGCCCAACGGCTACCACAACATGACCGGCTCTTTCTGGGACCGCGTGAGCAAGGTCGAAACCCGTCAAGACCACGGCCGCACCTGGCATCAGGTGCAGTTGATCGACAACCTGCCGGCGGTGCACGTCAACGAATTCATCATTGATGAGCAGGGCTTTGTCGGCTGGATCAAGGAGATTGAAGAGGACCGCTTGCTGATCCTCGACCTGCACCAGGAACCGCTGCTGCACCAGGAAGCCTGGGGCCTGAAGCCGCGTGATATCTATCAGAGCCTGGCGTTGTACGCCTTGCTCGATCCGGACATCCACCTGGTCAACCTGTCGGGTGCCGCGGGTTCGGGTAAAACCATCCTGGCGCTGGCCGCTGCGATCGAGCAGACCATGGTCAGCAAACGTTATCGCCGCATCATCGCCACCCGCAGCGTACAGGGCCTGGACCAGGAAATCGGCTTCCTGCCCGGCACCGAGGCGGAAAAAATGGAGCCGTGGCTGGGCGCCATCACCGACAACCTCGAAGCCTTGCACATGGATGACGAAAGCACCCATGGCAGCGTCGACTACATCCTCAGCAAAGTGCCATTGCAGTTCAAATCCCTCAACTACATCCGGGGCCGCAGCTTCCAGCAGAGCCTGATTTTGATCGACGAATGCCAGAACCTCACACCGCACCAGATGAAAACCATCATCACCCGTGCCGGCGCCGGTTCCAAAGTGGTGTGCCTGGGCAACCTGGCACAGATCGACACCCCTTACCTGTCCGCGACCAGCTCCGGGCTGACCTACCTCACCGAACGCTTCAAGGACTTCCCGAACGGGGTGCACATCACTCTGCAAGGGGTACCGCGCTCGATCCTGGCCGAATACGCCGAATCGCATCTGTAACTGTCCACCTGAACCGGGCGGCCGCAAGGTCGCCCGGTTTTTTGTACGCGACGTAAAGGCGCCCGTGCCTCAGGGCAGACCCAATACCGATGAATGTGTTTCTGCAAAGCCTGGGGCCGAAAGCAGTCTTATTTACAGAGATTGCGAAAAATAGCTCTTGAGGGTTTCCGTAAGAATTGATTGAGCGTTCAATACCTCTTGGGTCGGCTCAGGCTGTGAGCTACTGAACTTTTTTCGCGTCCAGCTGAAAAAGAAGGGGCCATCAATAATACGTTCACTGTGTTCCGCCAAATATAATTTGGTTACGGAGGCATACCTGGGGAAAACATGAAAATGTAGCTCATGATTGAGCTCGGAAATACGCATTATGTATATTTTCTCGGGAGAAAATAGAGTGTTTAAGGCTTGCTCCGTAAATGCCAAGCTTTTCATCAGTTCAGCACTTTCCGTCGAACTTAACTCTTCCAGTTTAAGTATCTTCCGCTTCAGAGCAATAATCATGTAGCCCGGGATGTCACAGTCCCGGCAGTGAGAGATTACGATGTGTTTTCCTGAGTAAATTGTCCGCGCTGACATGACTAGTCTCCCGTGTGCCACCATGGTTTACGTGTAGGGCCTGCCCCGTTGAGCTGCTGCCGGAGGTCAGTAGAAAAAAACCTAATGCGATACCTCAGTACTGAAATTTTTAGAATCGTTAGCTTTGTTGGTCAGTTTTTCTCGAATTAACAAATCGGTCTAACATTCAGTTGTAGGAAGTTTCATAGCGGGCCATGAGTGCGTACTTACGGAAAATTCTCACGTCGAAATTTGTTATAAAATAATCAGTAACTTACCGGCTGGTGCACCAATTAAATCTGATCGGTGATGGCAGAAAAAGCGAATGCTCAGTAGGCTTTTGTTACATTTTTTTCTGTTGTTTTGTATGACTTTAATTTGTGTTTTTAAAACTTAATAAGGAATCGCATCTGAAACTGTCCACCGAGTCCGGGCATATGAGGAACCTGTGGGAGCGAGCTTGCTCGCGATGACGGTGTGTCAGTCGACATCTCGGGTTAATGACAGGCCGCTATCGCGAGCAAGCTCGCTCCCACATTGGTTTGTGGTGGGCCGACAATCGTGCGTGCGGAAATCTGACCCGCAGGTTTACAATCGACGCTCCTGATCAGGAGTAATCCCGTGCTGACTCATCTCGATTCCCAAGGTCGCGCCAACATGGTCGACGTCACCGAAAAAGCCGTGACATTCCGTGAGGCGACCGCTCAAGCGCTGGTGCGCATGCTGCCCGAAACCCTGCAGATGATCGTCAGTGGCGGCCACCCCAAGGGTGATGTGTTTGCCGTGGCGCGCATTGCCGGCATTCAGGCGGCGAAGAAGACCAGCGATCTGATTCCCCTGTGCCATCCGCTGATGCTGACCGGCGTCAAGGTCGAGCTCAGTGCCGAAGGCGACGATTCGGTGCGCATCGTGGCGCGCTGCAAGCTGTCCGGGCAGACCGGCGTCGAGATGGAAGCCTTGACCGCCGCCAGTGTCGCCGCCCTGACGATCTACGACATGTGCAAGGCCGTGGACCGTGGCATGACCATCGAAAGCGTGCGTCTGCTGGAGAAGGTCGGCGGCAAGAGCGGACATTTCCAGGCGGAGCAGCCATGAACGTTACCGTGAAGTTTTTCGCCCGTTATCGTGAAGCGCTGGGTCTGGACTCGGTGAAAGTAGAAGGCAACTTCGCCACCGTTGACGACGTCCGCGCACTGTTGGCCCAACGTGACGGTGCCGAGGTGTTGAGCGAGCAAAACCTGATGTGCGCCCGCAATGAAGACCTGTGCCAGCTCGACGAGCCGGTCAGCGAGGGCGATGAAGTGGCGTTCTTTCCGACTGTGACCGGAGGCTGAGCCATGGCGATTCGCGTGCAGTCCACCGCGTTCGACCCGGGTGCCGAAGTCAATGCCATGCACGATGCCAATGTCGGCGTGGGTGCGGTGGTGAGTTTTGTCGGCTACGTGCGCGACTTCAATGACGGTCTCGATGTCGCCGGGATGTTCCTCGAACACTATCCGGGCATGACCGAAAAGGCCCTCGGCAAGATTGCCATCGAGGCCGAGCAGCGCTGGCCGCTGCTCAAACTGGAAGTGCTGCACCGCATCGGCGCCCTGGAACCGGGCGAGCCGATTGTCTTCGTCGGCGCGGCCAGCGCTCATCGTCAGGCGGCATTCGACGCCTGTGCCTTTGTCATGGATTACCTGAAAACACGTGCGCCGTTCTGGAAGAAAGAAAACACCAGTGACGGGCCGCGTTGGGTCGAGGGTCGTGACAGTGATCATGCGGCGGCGGATCGCTGGAAGCAGTAATTCCTGCGGCGTCTCTGATTAAGCCATCGCGAGCAGGCTCGCTCCTACAGTAGATCTGTGTTCACAGTTCAAATGTAGGAGCGAGCCTGCTCGCGATGGCGTCATCTGCACCACTAAAAATCTTGATGATTCACCACCCGACCATCGGCCGGTACGGGCTGCATTTGCCTCATTGACGATTTATACATAAAAGTCCAGTATGGAATTATAAGTACAAAAAAAGGTTTCCACCCGTTTCAGCTTTTTCTTCTGTCTTGCCAAACCAACAACAACCGCGAGAAAACGAACATGAAGAAGTTCCCCCTCATCACCGGTCTGGCCCTGAGCCTGTTGGCGTGCAGCTCTGTGTTCGCCGCCGAGAAAACCTTGCGCATCGGTATCGAAGCGGCGTATCCGCCGTTCGCCTCGAAAACCGACAAAGGCGAAATCGTCGGTTTTGACTATGACATCGGCAATGCCCTGTGCGCGCAGATGAAGGCCAAGTGTGTGTGGGTCGAAGGCGAGTTCGACGGTCTGATTCCTTCCCTGAAGGTGAAGAAAATCGACATGGCGCTGTCGTCCATGACCATCAATGAAGACCGCAAGAAGTCGGTGGATTTCACCCACAAGTACTATTTCACTTCGTCGCGTCTGGTGATGAAGGATGGCGCGGTGGTGGATGACCAGTACGCCAGCCTCAAGGGCAAGACTGTCGGTGTGCAGCGCGCCACCACCACCGACCGTTACGCCACCGAGGTGTTCGAGCCCAAGGGCATCAACGTCAAGCGCTACAGCAACAACGAAGAAATCTACATGGACCTGGCCGCCGGTCGCCTCGACGCGATTTTTGCCGACACCATTCCACTGAATGACTTCCTGTCGATGCCGCGTGGCAAGGGTTACGCCTTTGCCGGGCCGGAGCTGAAAGATCCGAAATATGTGGGCGAGGGTGCGGGGATTGCGGTGCGCAAGGGCAACACCGAACTGGTCAGCGAGCTGAACACGGCCATTGATGGCATTCGCGTCAGTGGTGAGTACCAGAAGATTTCGGACAAGTATTTCAAGTCCGACATTTACGGCGACTAATCAATCGCTTTCGCGAGCAGGCTCGCTCCTACAGGGTACGGTGTACACCGATCCATTGTAGGAGCGAGCCTGCTCGCGATGGCGTCGGATCAAACAACTCAAGTCTCAGGGCCTAGCCCTTCAATTCCTTCAAATGCTTGTACACCGTCGCCCGACCCATGTTCAGTACATTGGCCACGTAGTTCGATGCGCTTTTGCCCTTGAACGCGCCTTCGGCGTGCAACGCCAGCACCAGTTCACGCTTGTGGTCGCGAGTCAGCAGATTCAGGCTCAACTGCCGTTCGCGCAGCCAGGCGTGGAGGAAGGTGTTGATCCGCTCCTGCCAGTCATCGCGAAACAGTGAGTCCGGTTGCGGGATCAGCTTGGTCGGCGACAGGAACAGGTCCAGGGCGGCCTTGGCATTTTCGAACAACGAAATATTCAGGTTGATGCACAGCACCGCCAGTGGATGACCCCCGCTGTCCCGTAGCACGGTGCTGAGGCTGCGAATCTTCTGACCATCCCAGTTGAGCTTTTCGTACGGCCCGATGTTTCGTTCGCTGACATCGTCGCTGAGCATGTCTTCCAGCGCCGAGTCGTCGCCGATTTCCCGCTTGGACAGGTTGTTGGCGATGTAGTCGACCTTTTGCGTGCGCAGGTCGTGCAGCACCACTTCGGCGTGGGGGAAAAACAACGTGGCGATGGCGTCGGCAATCGCGTGGAAGTTATCCAGGGACGTGTCGTCCAGGGCCGAGTCTTTTTCGGGGGCGTTCATACAGTGGAGCTCCAGGCAGCGTCAGCGCCCCATCAAAGGGGCGCTGAAAGTGTGCCGTAATCGTGTGGGTACGTCACCTGAGGATCAGGATCAGCCGAGGCGGGCAGGGGAGAGCATTTCGGCATTCAGGCCGAAATAGCTGAGCGACTCGGGCAGCGCGGCACCGCGCACCAGTGCTGCGCTGGCCTGACCCATGGCCGGCGAGGTCTGGATGCCATAACCGCCTTGTGCCGCAACCCAGAATAGCCCCGGTACCTGTGGATCGAAGCCGGACAGCAAGTCGCCGTCGCTGACGAAGCTGCGCAGGCCGGCCCAGGTGCGGGTCGGGCGGCGAATGGTCAGGGTCGTGGCTTCTTCGATCTGGTAGATGCCCATGGCGATGTCCAGTTCTTCGGGCTGCACGTCGTGGGGTTCCACCGGATCGGCGTTGGCCGGCGAGCCGAGGAACATCCCGGCGTCGGGTTTCATGTAGAAGGATTCGTCGAGGCTGACCAGCATCGGCCAATGGTGGATGTCCACGCCTTCGGGGCCGGCGAAGATGAACGCGGCACGGCGTTTGGGTTGCAGGCCCAGGGGCTTGGCGCCAGCCAGTTCGCCGATCTTGTCGGCCCAGGCGCCGGCGGCGTTGATGATGATCGGCGCGCTGAAGGTCTGGCTGCCGGTCTGGACCTGCCATGTACCCAGGTCGTCGCGGCTCAGGCTGACGACTTCGCTGTCGGTATGCACTTCGCCCTGGTTGCGGCGGATACCGCGCAAATAGCCCTGGTGCAGGGCATCGGTGTCGATGTCGCTGGCGGTCGGGTCGTAGATGGCGCCGTGGACCTTTTCCCGGCGCAAGATCGGCACCAGCGCGCAGGCCTCGTCGACGCCGAGCAATTGCATCTCCGGCACCGTGGTTTTTGCGCTCTGGTATTGCCTGTTCAGTTCGTCCGGGTCACCGGTCAGGTCCACGGTCATTTCGCCCCGCGGGGTCAGCAGCGGGTGTTCGCAGAAACCGTTGGGCGGGTTGTCGAAAAAGTCCCGGCTGGCCAGGGTCAGCGCCCGCACTTGTGGGGTGCCGTAGGCCGCGGTGTACAGTGCCGCCGAACGGCCGGTGGAGTGATAGGCCGGATGGGATTCGCGTTCGAGCACGATCACGCGGCCGTGCTGCGACAGCCAGAAACCCGTGGAAGCACCGGCAATCCCGCCGCCGATGATGATGAAATCTGCCTGGCTCATGAACGTCTCCAGTGAAGTGCGATGCCGGAATTATGGTGATCCCCTGTAGGGGCCGAGGTGTCAGCGGGACAGGCGATAGATCGCATTGGCCAGCGCAATGTCTTCCAGGCCCAGGCCGATGGAGCGGAAAAACACATGGCGATCGTAATCGGGGCGCAGGACTTTTTCGCTGAGCAGGTCGGCCAGGTCGCCGACAATCGCGCCCTTGTCCCAGCCGTGCTGCTCTGCGGCGATCAGCATTTCACCGGCCGAGCCCGGGGTCGTCAGGCGATAGTCACAGAACACCTGCATGTCGTTGAGGCTTTGCGGCGGCACTTCATGGGCACGCGGTGCGTTGGTGCTGATGGAGGTGATCAGCGCCGGTTTGCGCAAGCTCGATGGATCGATCACCGGACCGGCGGACGAGGTGCAAAGCATGATCACGTCGGCGTCCTGAACGGCAGCTTCGCGACTGTCGACGATGTTCAGGCGTGGCTCGATGTTTTTCAGCCGGCTCACGGTTTCGGCGTCTTCGCTCAGGCTCGGCGAGTACAGGCTGATGCTCTGCCAGTCGCGCAGGCCTTTCACATAGTGCAGGTGCGCCTGGGCCACTTTGCCGCTGCCGATAATGGCCAGGCGATTGGCTGTGAGTGGCGCGAGGGCATCGACCGCCACGGCGGTGGTGGCCGCAGTGCGCGCGGTGGTCAGTTCGCCTGCATCGCACAGCAACAGCGGCTGGCCGGTCTGCATCGACATCAGCAGCGTCCACGCCGTCACCAGTGGCCCTTGTTCGCGCACGATGTATGGCGACGTCTTGATCCCGTACACGCCATCCTCGGCCAGCACGCCCAGGTAGTTGATGAAATCGCCGGCGCCCTGTGGAAACTCCACCAGTTGCTGCGCCGGTTGTACGGCCTGCCCGGCGGCCAGGTCGCGGAACAGTTTGCGCAGGATCTGCGGCACATCGACCTGCGTCAGTAGCTCGCGAGCCTGGGCTTGGGGGATCACTTGGGGCGTACTGGACATGGTCGGCTCCGGAGTTGGAAGTAAACTAATTTGTCTATTATGGACTTTTAGATATCTCTAGCAAGCTCCTGTTGAAAAAAGCCGGGCGAAAAAAAAGCGCAGTCCGTTGCCGGCTGCGCTTGTCTTTTCAGCGTCGCTTAATGCGGGCGCTTGCGTTCAACGGCCCGCAACAGATGCGTCGGTGGTGTTTCACAGCTGATCTTGCGCCCCAGCTTTTCCTCGATGGACGGTAGCTGGTAGGAGTCGTCTTCACCCGCAAAGCTGATGGACACGCCGTCGGCGCCAGCACGACCGGTACGACCGATGCGGTGCACGTAGTCGTCCGGCACTTCCGGCAAGGTGAAGTTGATCACGTGGCTGATGCCGTCGATGTGGATGCCGCGACCGGCCACGTCGGTGGCGACCAATACGCGGATCTTGCCTTCGCGGAAGCCTTCGAGGGTCTTGATGCGCTTGTGCTGCGGCACGTCGCCGGACAGTTGCGCGGCGTTGATGCCGTCACGCACCAGGCGTTCTTCGATGCGTCGCACTTCATCCTTGCGGTTGGCGAAGACGATGACACGCTCCCAACCATTGTCGTTGACCAGGTTGTAGAGCAGTTTGTACTTGTCGGCACCGGCCACCGCGTAGATGTGCTGCTCGACGTTTTCGTTGGCCACGTTCTGCGACTCGATCTCGACGATCGACGGGTCGGTGGTCCATTGCTTGGCCAGGTTCATCACGTCTTCGGTGAAGGTCGCGGAGAACAGCAGCGTCTGGCGCTCGGACTTCGGAGGCGTCTGGCGAATGATCTGGCGCACTTGCGGGATGAAGCCCATGTCGAGCATGCGGTCGGCTTCGTCGAGCACCATCACTTCGACCATGTCCAGATGCACGTCGCCGCGCTGGTTGAAGTCCAGCAGGCGGCCCGGTGTGGCCACGAGGATGTCGCAGTGGCGGGCTTCGAGGTGCTTGAGCTGCTTGTCGAAGTCCATGCCACCGACGAACGTCATGACGTTGAGGCCGGTGTACTTGGTCAGGTCGGCGGCGTCCTTGGCGATCTGCACCACCAGTTCGCGGGTTGGCGCGATGATCAGTGCCCGTGGCTCACCCATGTAGCGCTCTTTCGGCGGTGGGGTTTGCAGCAACTGGGTGATGATCGAGACCAGGAACGCAGCGGTTTTGCCGGTACCGGTCTGGGCACGGCCGATGGCGTCTTTGCCCGCGAGGGTGAAGCCCAGCACCTGGGCCTGGATCGGCGTGCAATACGGGAAGCCCAGGTCCTGGATGGCGTGCATCAGTTCCGGGGCGAGTTTGAAATCGTGGAAGCGGGTTTTGCCTTCCTGGGGTTCGACGACGAAGTCTTCGAGTTTCCATGGGATGACCGGCGCCTTGGGCTTGGGTTCGCGACGCGGTTTGGCGGGTTTCGGCGTTTCGCTGAGCGGCTGCTCCGGGGCTGTTATCGCCGCAGGCTGGGCAACTTTTGCGGTCTTTGGCTCATGCTTGGGTGCCGCGGCGGTGGCGGCTCGTTCAGACTGATTACCGTCGGTGCGGTGGCCGGGAGCGTGAGACGCAGGGCTGGGAACTGGCGCGAGTTGCTCAGTCTCGCTTTTACCGAACATTTTCTTGAGTGCTTTGAGCACGGTCATCTCATCAATTGATTAAGGAATGTACGCCGGCCAGTGTAATGCAAGAATCGGGCGCGGCGTAGTAGGATGGATCAAAGGGCACTTTTAAACAGGAATGCTTAACGCAACCGCTCGGCGAGCCAGACGCCGATGTCGCGAATTTCTTCGGGTAACACTTCGTGACCCATTGGGTATTCCTGCCATGTCACGGTGACACCACGCAGCTTCAAATGCTCGTAGGCGCTGCGCCCCATCGAGTTTTGCACCACGTCGTCGTACTGGCCGTGCATCGACAGCACCGGAATCCGCTGCTGGCTGGCGGACAGTTGCAGTTCGTCGCTGAAGGTCGGTGCATAAGTAGAAAGGGCAACTACGCCACCCAGTGGTCCCTGCCATTTCAGAAACGCGGTGTGGAAAACCACGGCGCCGCCCTGGGAAAAACCTGCCAGGAAGATCCGCGAGGCGTCTATTCCGCTGGCTCGCTGCACTTCGATCAATTCAATGACGCGATCTGCCGACACTTCCAGTTGCTCGCGGTTGATCGCGCGCGCCGGGCTCATGGCCAGGATGTCGTACCAGCTCGGCATCTCGTAGCCGCCGTTGATAGTGACAGGGCGGTGCGGTGCCTGCGGGAGAACGAAGCGGGTACTCAGCAAGGTTTCCTGCAGCGCTTCGGCCACCGGCAGGAAGTCGTAGCGATCGGCGCCCAGGCCGTGCAGCCATATAACGCAGGCGTCTGCGGTCTTTACGGGCTGAAGAATCAAGGGCTCGGTCATGTCTGCTCCAATGTTGTGCGTGCGCGCACATATAAGTGCGTGATCAAAGTGCGCGTCAGGTTGATCCGTTAAGAAAGTGTCGCAAGCGTACAAGTTTTGCTATTGACCTGCAGCTGAACCGCTTCGGTGAGCGGTGTGGTACGGGCTTTGCTATGGAGAAACGGTGCAACACATCTCGCGCCCGGCGGTAACACTATCAGTGTACTGCCGACTGTGGGATAGCAATGAATCCGGTGATGGATGTTCGCCAAGGGCCGCTACGGGGCTTCGCGAACGTGAAAGGGCTACAGCCCGTTCGGCCGACTGGTGAGAGTGAGTTTTCCATGACGTGGATTTTCTCCTACTAGACTCATAGCTAACGTCTTACGTCGGTTGATCCCAAAACAAGCCAACACGGGTCGACTACGCCTCAAAAGGGTGCGACAGGACTCACGCTCCGACACAACAAGAGCAAAACTGGAGGTTTGAATGAAGATGTTGAAATCCACCCTGGCTATCGTGACTGCAGCCGCGGTACTCGGTGTCAGCGGGTTTGCCCAGGCGGGCGCAACCCTGGATGCAGTGATGAAGAAAGGTTTCGTGCAGTGTGGCGTCAGCGATGGCCTGCCAGGCTTTTCGGTTCCGGATTCCACCGGCAAGATCGTGGGTATCGATGCTGACTACTGCCGTGCAGTAGCGGCTGCTGTCTTCGGCGACGCGACCAAGGTCAAGTTCAGCCAGTTGAACGCCAAGGAGCGCTTCACCGCGCTGCAATCCGGCGAAATCGACATTCTGTCGCGCAACACCACCATGACCAGCTCCCGTGACGCGGGCATGGGCCTGAAATTCCCGGGCTTCATTACCTACTACGACGGTATCGGCTTCCTGGTAAACAACAAGCTGGGCGTCAAGAGCGCCAAGGAACTGGACGGTGCAACCATCTGCATCCAGGCCGGTACCACCACCGAACTGAACGTTTCCGACTACTTCCGCGGCAACGGCCTGAAATACACCCCGATCACCTTCGACACCTCCGACGAAAGCGCCAAGTCGCTGGAATCCGGTCGTTGCGACGTACTGACCTCCGACAAATCCCAGCTGTTCGCCCAGCGCAGCAAGCTGGCTTCGCCGAAGGACTACGTGGTTCTGCCGGAAACCATTTCCAAGGAGCCTTTGGGCCCGGTCGTGCGTAATGGCGACGACGAGTGGCTGGCCATCGTGCGCTGGACTGGCTACGCCATGCTCAACGCTGAAGAAGCCGGCATCACTTCGAAGAACGTCGAAGCCGAAGCCAAGGGCACCAAGAACCCTGACGTTGCCCGTCTGCTGGGTACCGACGGTGAATACGGCAAAGACCTGAAAGTGAAGAAAGACTGGGTCGTGCAGATCATCAAGCAAGTCGGTAACTACGGCGAAGTGTTCGAGAAAAACCTCGGCAAGGGCACTCCGCTGGAAATCGACCGCGGGCTGAACGCTCTGTGGAACGCTGGCGGCATTCAATACGCACCACCAGTGCGCTGATGGTTCTATCACCCGGTGGGCCAACCACCGGGTGATGTTCTGTTCCATTATTTCCGGGGCACTTCATGCAAAATTCAATCGGCGCACCAAAGCAGAGGCTCAGCCTCAGCGATCCGAAAGTGCGTGCGTGGCTATTCCAGATCATCACCATTGTGGCGGTGGTCTCGATGGGCTGGTATCTGTTCGATAACACGCAGACCAACCTTCAGCACCGGGGCATTACCTCGGGCTTCAGTTTTCTGGAGCGCAGTGCCGGTTTCGGCATCGCTCAACACCTGATCGACTACACCGAATCGGACACCTATGCCCGAGTGTTTGTCATCGGCCTGCTCAACACGCTGCTGGTGACCTTCATCGGCGTCATCCTGGCGACGATCCTCGGGTTCATCGTCGGCGTGTCACGGCTGTCGAAGAACTGGATCATTGCCAAGCTGGCGACGGTGTACGTGGAGGTTTTCCGTAACATCCCGCCGCTGCTGCAGATCCTGTTCTGGTACTTCGCGGTGTTCCTGACCATGCCGGGGCCGCGCAACAGCCATAACTTCGGCGACACCTTCTTTGTCAGCGCCCGTGGCCTGAACATGCCGGCGGCGCTGATGGCGGACGGCTTCTGGCCGTTTGTGGCCAGCGTTGTAGTCGCCATCATCGCCATCGTGCTGATGAGCCGCTGGGCCACCAAGCGCTTTGAAGCCACCGGTGTGCCGTTCCACAAGTTCTGGATTGGCCTGGCGTTGTTCCTGGTGATCCCGACACTGGGCGCACTGATCTTCGGCGCGCCGCTGCACTGGGAAATGCCGAAGCTGCAGGGCTTCAACTTCGTCGGTGGCTGGGTGCTGATCCCGGAACTGCTGGCGCTGACGCTGGCCCTCACCGTGTACACCGCGGCGTTCATCGCCGAGATCGTACGTTCGGGCATCAAGTCGGTCAGCCACGGCCAGACCGAAGCGGCGCATTCCCTCGGCCTGCGCAACGGTCCGACCCTGCGCAAGGTGATCATCCCGCAAGCCCTGCGCGTGATCATCCCGCCGCTGACCAGCCAATACCTGAACCTGGCGAAGAACTCCTCGCTGGCGGCCGGCATCGGTTATCCGGAAATGGTCTCGCTGTTTGCCGGTACGGTGTTGAACCAGACCGGTCAGGCGATCGAGGTGATTGCCATCACCATGAGCGTGTACCTGGCGATCAGTATCAGCATTTCCCTGCTGATGAACTGGTACAACAAGCGCATTGCGCTGATCGAGCGGTAAGGAATAGCGCATGAGTACTCATACTTTCAAACCTGACATGCCTCCACCGGGCCGCAGCATCGGTGTGGTGGCGTGGATGCGCGCGAACATGTTCTCCAGCTGGCTCAACACCCTGCTGACCCTGTTTGCCTTCTACCTCATCTACCTGGTGGTGCCGCCGATCCTGCAGTGGGCCATCCTCGACGCCAACTGGGTCGGCACGACCCGCGCCGACTGCACCAAGGAAGGCGCCTGCTGGGTGTTCATCCAACAGCGTTTCGGCCAGTTCATGTATGGCTATTACCCGCCGGAACTGCGCTGGCGTGTGGACCTGACGGTGTGGCTGGCGATCGTCGGCGTGGCGCCGTTGTTCATCTCCCGCTTTCACCATAAAGCGGTGTACGGGCTGAGCTTCCTGGTGCTGTACCCGATCTTTGCCTACTTCCTGTTGCACGGTGGCATCTTCGGCCTGACCAACGTGGCGACCAGCCAGTGGGGCGGCCTGATGCTGACCCTGGTGATCGCCACCGTCGGCATCGCCGGTGCGCTGCCGCTGGGGATTGTCCTGGCTCTGGGCCGTCGTTCGAACATGCCGGCGATTCGCGTGGTCTGCGTGACCTTCATCGAGTTCTGGCGCGGCGTGCCGTTGATCACGGTGCTGTTCATGTCCTCGGTGATGCTGCCGTTGTTCCTGCCTGAAGGCATGAACTTCGACAAGCTGCTGCGGGCGCTGATCGGCGTGATCCTGTTCCAGTCGGCCTACGTGGCCGAGGTGGTGCGTGGCGGTCTGCAAGCGATTCCAAAAGGTCAGTACGAAGCAGCGGCGGCGATGGGCCTGGGTTACTGGCGCAGCATGGGTCTGGTGATTCTGCCGCAAGCCCTGAAGCTGGTGATCCCCGGCATCGTCAACACCTTCATTGCGCTGTTCAAGGACACGAGCCTGGTGATCATCATCGGCCTGTTCGACCTGCTCAACAGCGTCAAGCAAGCCGCCGCCGACCCGAAATGGCTGGGCATGGCCACCGAAGGCTATGTGTTCGCCGCCCTGGTGTTCTGGATTTTCTGTTTTGGTATGTCGCGCTATTCCATGCATCTGGAACGCAAGCTCGACACTGGCCACAAGCGCTAAGTCGCTACCTAATTTAGGAAGTTTTGTGATGAGCGAAGCAATCAAACAGCCTGTGAGCCCTGAAGGCATTATTCAGATGCAGGGCGTGAACAAGTGGTACGGTCAGTTTCACGTACTCAAGGACATCAATCTCAACGTCAAGCAGGGCGAGCGTATCGTCTTGTGCGGCCCGTCGGGTTCCGGCAAATCCACCACCATCCGCTGCCTCAACCGTCTGGAAGAGCACCAGCAGGGCCGTATCGTGGTCGATGGCGTGGAACTGACCAACGACCTCAAGCAGATCGAAGCGATCCGCCGCGAAGTCGGCATGGTGTTCCAGCACTTCAACCTGTTCCCGCACCTGACCATCCTGCAGAACTGCACCCTGGCGCCGATGTGGGTGCGCAAGATGCCTAAGCGCAAGGCCGAGGAAATTGCCATGCACTACCTGGAACGCGTACGCATTCCGGAGCAGGCGCATAAATTCCCGGGGCAACTGTCCGGCGGTCAGCAACAGCGTGTGGCCATTGCCCGCGCACTGTGCATGAAACCGAAAATCATGCTGTTCGACGAGCCGACCTCGGCACTCGACCCGGAGATGGTGAAAGAGGTACTGGACACCATGATCGGCCTGGCCGAAGACGGCATGACCATGCTCTGCGTGACCCACGAAATGGGCTTCGCCCGCACCGTGGCCAACCGCGTGATCTTCATGGACAAGGGCGAAATCGTCGAGCAGGCGGCGCCGAACGACTTCTTCGACAAGCCGCAGAATGAACGCACCAAGCTGTTCCTGAGCCAGATCCTGCATTGATCGAACCCAGGCACTGAAATAAACCCGGACCGAGTGCCGGGTTTATTTTTGCCTGGAATTCAAGCTTTTCTGTGGCGAGGGAGCTTGCTCCCGTTGGGCTGCGTAGCGGCCCTAAGGTCTTCAAGATCATGGACAATTGTGAGTGCTGCGCACTCAAGCGGGAGCAAGCTCCCTCGCCACAATTGTCTTATTCGTTGCGACTTTGTAGTTGCCCAGCGGAAAGATGCTGACTAACATGTCAGAAAATTCATCCTATGATTGGATGAAAGGGCGAATTCCATGTCAGACATCTCTCCATTAGTAAAACGATCCCTGGTTGATCAAGCCCTGGACCAACTGCGCTTGCGCATCAACCAAGGCGTTTGGGTCGTGGGCCAGCGTTTGCCTACCGAGCCTGAGTTGTCCGCCGAGCTGGGCATCAGCCGCAACACCGTGCGCGAAGCCATGCGGGTGTTGGCATTTTCCGGGTTGATCGAAATCCGTCAGGGTGACGGCAGTTACCTGCGGGCAGTGGTCGATCCGCTCGATACCTTGAAGGCGCTGTCCCGTTGCTCCCTTGAGCAGGCCCGGGAAACCCGGCACATCCTAGAAGTCGAGGCCATTGGCCTGGCGGCAGTGCGCCGTACCGACGAAGACCTGGTGGCATTGCGCGAGGCGCTGGGTGTCAGTGGCAGCCACTATCACGGCGATCTTGATACCTACATCGCCTGCGATCTGGTGTTTCACCGCCGTCTGGTGGACGCCGCGCACAACCCGACCCTCAGCGAGTTGTATCGCTATTTCTCCAGCATCGTCGGCGCGCAATTGCGCCAGACCCTGAACATCGTCCCGCGCCGCCAGGAAGTGTTCGACCTGCACATCGAGTTGCTCGATGCCGTCGAACAACGCGACCCGGAACGGGCCAAAGCCCTGTCGAGGCAGTTGATCAATGAACCTTGAAACCGAGAAGTCCATACACCGCAGTGATTTATCCACAGCCCTAAAACGCTCGGCAGAGCTGGAAGAGCTGCTGATCGACGCCGAGGCTGATGACGAACAGGTCCAGCAAGCCCACCCGGTTCTGCGCCGGCCGTGGCTGTTGCTGCTGGGCCTGATTCTGGTGGCGCTGAACCTGCGCCCGGCGCTGTCGAGCATGGCGCCGATGCTCAGCGAGGTGTCGAAGTCCCTTGGCTTGTCGGCGTCCGCGGCGGGATTGCTGACCACGTTGCCGGTGCTTTGCCTGGGTCTGTTTGCGCCGTTGGCACCCGTGCTGGCGCGGCGATTTGGTGCGGAGCGGGTGGTGCTGGGCATTCTTCTGACTCTGGCGGGCGGGATCATCCTGCGCAGTTCGCTCGGTGAAATCGGCCTGTTTGCCGGCAGCGTGCTGGCCGGTGCCAGCATTGGCGTGATCGGCGTGTTGCTGCCAGGCATCGTCAAGCGCGATTTCCCGAAACAGGCCGGGACCATGACCGGGGTCTACACCATGGCCCTGTGTCTGGGCGCGGCGATGGCGGCGGGTGCGACCGTGCCGCTGAGCGAGCATTTCGACAAGAGCTGGGCGATGGGCCTCGGCTTCTGGGTCATTCCGGCATTGGCGGCCGCGCTGTTCTGGTTGCCGCAAGTCGGCCAGAAACACGGTGCGCACAACGTTGCCTATCGCGTTCGGGGATTGCTGCGCGATCCGCTGGCCTGGCAAGTGACCTTGTACATGGGCTTGCAATCGTCTCTGGCCTACATCGTGTTCGGCTGGTTGCCGTCGATCCTGATCGGGCGCGGCCTGACCCCGACCCAGGCTGGGCTGGTGCTGTCGGGTTCTGTGATCGTGCAACTGGTCAGCTCCCTCGCCGCGCCATGGCTGGCGACGCGTGGCAAGGACCAGCGGCTGGCGATTGTGATCGTGATGGTGCTGACCCTCGGTGGCTTGTTCGGTTGCCTGTATGCACCGATCGAAGGCTTATGGGGCTGGGCGATCGTGCTGGGGTTGGGACAGGGCGCCACGTTCAGCTTGGCATTGACGCTGATCGTGCTGCGCTCGCGGGACTCCCACGTCGCGGCGAATCTGTCGAGCATGGCCCAGGGCTTCGGTTACACCCTGGCGTCCATGGGGCCGTTCGCGGTCGGTATCGTGCATGACTGGACCGGCGGCTGGACGGCCGTGGGCTGGATTTTTGGCGTCATTGGCCTCGGTGCGATCATCGCCGGGCTCGGTGCCGGGCGGGCGCTGTATGTGCAGGTCAGCAGTGAGAAAATTTAATCGCGATGCACGCCTATAAATAGAGAACCTCCAGGGTCGCCGAGCCATCGAGTGTTGCATCGTCACTCAAGTCCAGGGTTGAGGTGGCGGCAATGACCGTGACGAGAGTAACCCGACTGCTCAGGTTCAGAATCGCGACAGGACCCGCAGTGCTGCCCGCCACATCGGTGAAGCCCAGATAACTTTTGGCGCTGATCGGTATGGGGCTGGACCTGGATGTACTCCACGCCCGCCCATTGGTGGTGGAATCGGTTCGATACACTTGAGGCAGAGCGTCCACTACGGTGTTGGCGGGATCGAAGTGCAGTGAATACAGACCGATCCTGTTGCCGCTGCGGTCGAACTCCAGGCCATAGTAGATCCCACTGTCGACGATGGCCGAGCCTTCCCGGTTGTCCTGCATGAGCAATGCGAAACGGGCAGGTGTCGTGCAGCTGATGTTGAGGTCGAGGGATTCGTCACGCAGTTGCGTCCTTTTGTCGACGTTCAGGTCTTGCCGGGAGATTATTCCGTAGTCGACAACGCCGTTGTTGGAAAAAATCGGGGTGCAGGCGACCGGGGTGATGATGCCGTTGACAGTCAAATCAGCGGTAGACGCCGCCAGGGCGCAAGTCACCGTACTCATCAACAGCGCTGCGGTCAGGGTTAAAGGCATACGCTTCATCGGTAAATTCCTTTTTGAGAAGAAGGTATAGGTGCTGAACCGCTTGTTCATACAGGCAACGAACGGTTCAGCGTCTTGGTCCTTAGAGGTACTTCACTTCGAACGTCGCGGAGCCGTCAATGTCGAGGTCGCCGTTCAGCGTCAGCTGGTCAGCACGGATGATGTAGGTTTCGACCTTAAAGTCCACGGTGACAAGCTTTGCATCGATCGGTGTAGTACCGCCACTAGTGGCGGCAGCGGACAACCAGTATCCCGGTTTAGCAGCGTCTGTTGTCGCCCAAGTGACTCCGCTGTCGTTTGACTCGATAGGATAAACCGTGTCTGCATCTGCAGTGACTGTCTGAATTAGTGGGATAAAGTATCCCACCGGTTCTCCGTCGTTCAGGCCAAGGCCAAACCCGTCACCAATTCCTGAACCGCTTCTATTGTCGATTGCAATGATGGCGAAGCCGGTAGATCCATCGCAGTCCATGGTCAATGTAATATCATGATCGTCAAGCTTGGTGTTCTCGTCCTTTTTAAGCTCATGATACGAGATCGATCCCAAGTCAATGACACCTCCACTGGAGAGTGTCGGCGTGCAAGCGGCTGGCGTGATGACGCCGCTGACCGTCAGGTCAGTGCTCGGCCCTGCGAGAGCAAAAGGAGCGACGCTGATCAGTGCCGTTGTGGTGAGTGCTGCGAAGTACTTTTTCATAGATGAAACTTCCTTTCTGTTATTGACCTTGAATGGCCCAGGGCGCGTGATTGCACTTCGGGTTCAACAAGGCAGGGTGGGTGTTACGGGTAAAATATTTCAATCGTCCCTGAGCCATCGAGGTGAACGGCGGTGCTCATGTCCAGGCTCGCGGTGGGGGCGATGACGGCATCGACCGTAACCGTCGTTGTGAGGTTTTGGACCGAGGCCGGCCCTGCGGTACTGGCGGCGCTGTCGGTAAAACCCAGGTAGCTTTTCTGGGCGATCGGTATGGGGTTTGAACTGGAGGTACTCCAGGCCATGCCTTGGGTGGTGGAGTCGGTTCGATACACGCGGGCAAAGCTGTCCGCGCTGGCGTTGGCGGGATCGAGATTCAGTGAGTACAGGCCAATCCTGTTGCTGCGCTTATCCAGACCCAGTCCGTAGTAAATCCCGCTGTTGACCGTCGCCGTACCTGGGCGGTTGTCATGCATGACAAGGGCAAATTGCGTCGGTGCGTCGCAGCCAACCTGCAGGGTCAATTCCTTGGGTGGCAGTCGGGTACTTTTGTCGGGGTTCAGGTCGTTTATCGATAACCGACCGAAATCCACCAGGCCGCCATTGGACAGTTCCACCTTGCACGCGGCAGGGGCGAAACTGGCGCGCAGGGTTAGCTCCCTGGAGCGGCCCGTAGCGACCGCGTCGAACAGGCCGGTGGTTTCCCAGACAACGGTGTCACGTACCTGCAATGCTTTTGCCGGCGCCCAGGCTGTCAGTTCCAGTTGCGCCGACAGGCTTTGCCCTTGTACCGCCACCCCACCCCGAACCGGAACGATCGCCTGTTGCGGTCGCCAAAGCAGACTTGAAGCGGCTTCTTCGGGTACCTGGCCGACGGCGGAAATCTGGCCCAGGTCCACCGGTTGCCCATCGAGTACGGCGTCCCCCATGCGCACGGCATAGCTGCCGTGCTCGGTAAAGCGAAAGCGCTCGGCGGTCGCTGCCATGGCGCGGTAGAACAGGGTCATGTCGGTGGGTTGTGAGCAGTTCAGGTTCAGGCTCAGGCGGCGCTCGCCCAGTGGCTGTTCTGCGGGGGCATTGGCGCGTATTGCCCGATTCATCAAGCCGTAATCGAGTACCGGCTGACTCAAGGTGAGCTGGCATTCATCGGCGAGCGCCCAGGCCTGTGGCGTGAGTCCGCTCAACATCAGCGTGCCGAGTGTTAACAGCAAAGGGCGGGACAGTTTCATAGGGTCATCCTTAAAGAGCCCGACACTGGGCGGTGGCGGTCTCGTAATACACCTGGGCATTGGCCTTGGCGGGCAGCTCGAAACGCAGTTCGCAGCGTTCCAGCCCCGGTGCGGTTATCCACAGGTCGCGGGTGTCCAGGACGTTGGGCAGAAACACCAATCCCCCTTCTTGAGCGAGCGTGACGAACTCACCGTTTGCGGTGCTTACCGTCGCGCCACGGGGCAGGGGGGCACCGTTGTCGGTGGTGACTTTGAGCAAGGCACGACGGGTCAACGTGACACCGAACTCGACTTTGTCGACGGCTCCGCGCCCGGCGGAAACCACGGCCAGTCCGTTGTTGATATCGAGGTTGCGTGGCAGCGAGCGGGTGTCGACTTCTACCGGGCTGCGGCCATAGGCGCTCACGTGAGGAACCACGGCGTGACCTTGCCAATCGGTCCAGACCGGACCGCTGGGGGTCGAGACTTTGATGGCGCTCGTATCGCCTACCGAAAGCAGCGCGAAGGTGTCCCGTACGGGGTATGGCGATAACGTCAAGCCGTCGCCGTGCAGCACAGCGCCGCCACGCGCGCCAATCTGGTAGCTGGAGTGTTCGGCATCGGAGCGGGTGTAGCTCAAGTCCAATTGGCTGTAGCGCGGCAGCAGGGAAACCCCTGCTGAGGACTGCACTTGTTTGTCTCGGGTGTCGTGTTCAACGCCGACCCGGTAACTCAACTGGTCGTTGATCTGTTCGTTCAAGCCGACACCGCTGCGGTATTCGCCAGCGGAACTGCGTAACCAGGTGCGGGCTCGACGGCTTTCACCCAGTGGAATACTCAGGCTCAGGTAAACACTGTCGTCGCTACGTTGGGTGCCGCTGACTTGCCATAGCGCCGTGGCCGACAGCGACACGCCGCCGATCTGGGTGCCCCAGGACGCCAGGGCGCGGCTACTGTTTTGTCCGTCGAAAGTCGTTGAACGATTGAAGCCGCTGCTGAACGCGCCAAGCCCGGGGCGAGACCAGGCCAGCGACAGGCTCTGCTGATCGCGGTAACGCGTCTGGCTGCGCTCCGAGTGAGTATCGAACACTGCCTCCGACAGTTCGCGAAAGCCGAAGGTCCGGTGCGAAGTTCCGGCATTGATCGACCACTGCTCCCCCATGCGTTGCGAAACATTCAGGTCGGCCTGAAGCCCTCTGTTGGCCTGGTGGGTGCTGGTGTCGGTCGCTTGCAGGGTGGCCTGGATCTGTGTGTCGGGCCCTGGCAGCAGGCTCAGGCCTGCGCCCGCAGCACGGTAGTCGGCGGCGCCCGTAGCGCCGGTGCTGAGCAGGACATTCGGGTTGAGTGCTCCGCTCCAGCTGCCGCTGATTACCCAGGGGTCGCCGCTCTGTGCAGTGCCGAGACTGCGTACCTGGCCGGCGGCCAACGAAAAGCCGGGAGCCGGCAGGCCAACGCCGAGCATGGCGACGGGGACCGTGAAGCGTTGCTCGCTACCATCCGCTTCCTTGACGGTGACCTCGACATCGGAGCGACTGTCGAGCCGACGCACGTTACTAAGGGAAAACGGCCCGGCCGGCACCACTGTCGAGTGGATCAGCGAACCGTTCTGCCGGATTTCCACCTGAGCCTGGCTGTGAGCAATCCCTTCGATGGGATTGCTTTGGCCTTCGACCTGGAGCGCCTGCTCGGTCATGACCTGGACGCCGGTGATCTGCGCGCCGGCCAGTACCGGGTTGTAGAGATTGACCTGACCTGCTTGAAGCACCGTCTCATGGCTGGCAATGGTGCGCTGGGCGTAAGCCGCCAGGTGAGTGGTGCTGGACACATCGTTCTGCCAGGTCTGCACCTGACGACTGCGCACAATCCAGTCGCCGGCATTGAAACCGACTTCGGTATTGGCCGAGAGGTAGCGGTTCGATTGACTGCCGTATTGGCTGTGAAGGCTGTTGACGTCGTAGTTGAGTAACCCGGCGATACCGCCGGTTTGAAAAGCAGAGATATCGCGGACAGCCGGACGTATCGCCTGGGTGGGCACTATCAATGAAAGGCCGAGGTTGGCCGGGTCCTGTTCGATTCGGGCTTGCGGCCAGGTGGCGAGCGTATCGAAACAGCCTTTGTCGTTGGCTGGAGTTGGGGGGGCGGTCAGGTTTGCCGCATCGAGCAGGGCACGGTCAAAGCACAAGTCGCCTTCGCGGTTGAATGTGACGTCCACCCGGCCACTACGCATTCCATTGACCGTGAGGGTGATCGGATGTCGGCCAGGGGTGAAGTTCGGAGCGGCCAGCAGCAGGGTTGCGAGACTGGGGTCGATACCGCGTTGACTCAGCATTTTCTGGTCGAACGAAGTCAGCATCGAAGCATCATTGAGATCTTCGGCATAGGCGTTGGTCCCCATCACTACATTGCTTAGCAGCAACACCATGCCGGTACGAAGTCGCGACAGATGAGGGAGTTTGCGGATCGCCCGAATCGCAGGCATGGCTTCGCCATCACGGTATTTCAATACGGTGTTCATGAGGTTCACTTGGGTTATGTCTGGGTGCCGACTTGATCCGCTACGGCTTCCGTCACGCATGCAGCGAAAGCAAAACCGGCCGTCACGTTGAAATGTCGACGCCTGCCTTTCCCTGTACGGCGCTATCGGTGGCGTCAGTTCCAGGGGGCGAGCGGCGCCTCATAGGGCGGCACAGAAAAGCCATAGACGGTCGCTGGGAAAATTCGAACCTGGGTGGCAGCCTTTGCACGGACCGAAACGCTGATGTGGTCACCAGGCAGCACATAGGTTCGCGGTAGCAGTGCAGCGCTCCCGGAAGGCAGCAGTTGTACTTCCTGAGCCAGGCGAACGACATAAGGTGTTTCGTTGCGTACGGTCAGTTGACCATCCTGCAGCGACCATTTCAGATCGGTCCATGGTGTGCGGTTGCGCGCCAAGCCAGCGGGGTGAAGGATGATTGGCAGGTTCTGGCGCACCGTCACCCCCACACGGGCACGCCCGGCTTCCAGAGCGGATTTGTCTTGGGGGATGCCTTCAAAAATCACCCGTTTCAAACGCTGGGTGAGCAGGGGTTTTTCTGATTGCAGGATGAAGCGCACCAATTGTGACTTGGAGGCTTCAACGCGTGCCAATGGAGGGGTCACGAACACCAATGGCTCGGTGTCTTCGGGAATGTCTTCGATGGTGATATGTAGCAGCGCCAGGTTGGCGTCGGTATTGGTCACGGATACAGCGGTTTCCCCATTGGCTTCATTGACGATCACCACTGAGGTATCGGGCACCATGCCGTCGGCGTGAGCCTGCGCGGTCAATAGCAGAGCGCATGCACCGATGCCCGTATGGGTCAAGCGGCGCATCTGCTTCAAAAATATTGTCTTGATGTCTCTCATTGAAATTCCCGGATAAAAGACCGTTGGCATGGCTCGCAGTACAGGTAATGCAGGGATTCTGTGAGTAAGCGTGGATTGCGCAGGGTCATTGGCGTCTTGTTCATGTTTTCGATAGTCAGGCGAGAGTGAGCGCAGTTCTGTGCAGGTACGGCCGGACTGCTTGGTAGACCGCAATTTAGCGAGCAGGCGGAGCGGGAGGAATGCAACTAGTACGAAAAGAGAGGGGGGTATGTATGAAAGAGTGTTGCGGACTACGTAACGTTTTCTAACGAGGAATCCTTTGGTAATAGCCCTCCTGAGTAGTCTTCAGCGCGCTGCAATGTAGGAACCATCTATTTTAGCCCATTGAATACATTGAGGATGTGACGTTAGAGGTTTTTTCGGGGCGTTGTGGAGGGGGGAAGAACGGCGCTATTTTTCGCGCCATTGCGCCACAAGCAGGAGGTATCCCACAATGCGAGTCGTAATTGCTGACGACCATTCCGTCGTTCGAGTCGGACTACGCATACTCATCAACGCCAGCCGACGATGCGTGATCGTCGGCGAGGCCGACAGTGCCGACAGCCTGATGCATCTGCTTTCAAGCACGTCCTGCGACCTGCTGATCACTGACTTCTCCATGCCGGGAGGGCAGCAGGCCGATGGCTTGAAAATGTTGAGTACGATTCAACGCCTTTACCCGGCCTTGCCGATCATTCTGGTAACGATGTTTACCAGTGTGGCGACGGCAAGGGCTGCGTTGGCTCAAGGCGTGATGGCCATCGTCGCCAAAACCGCATCGGCGACTGAGCTGCCTCTTGCAATCAATGCGGTGCAGGAAGGGCGCCGTTACCTCAGCGAGTCCCTGCGCACACTGCTGGCCAACGCCCGCAATCAGCTGCACGAATCGCCACTGTCAGCCAAGGAGCACGAAGTGGTCCGAATGCTCGCCAGTGGCATGACCGTCAGCGAAATCGCCATTCATTTCAAACGCAGCGTGTCGACCATCAGTAAACAAAAGAACATGGCCATGCACCGGCTGGGTATTTCCACGGACGTTGATCTTTTTTCCTACGCCCGGGACAACGGAATGTCGTACTGAAATGAAGTGAATAATCATCGCGTTATTTTCGTCATGAATGCCGATAGTGTTCGATGCATTTGCAGATTATCGTGCAGGCAATCTTTCGAAGCCATTATGCAAATCCAGGGGAACCCGCAAATGAGTGAAGCCCATAGCGCCTTGATCACCCGTTTCTACCAGGCTTTCCAGCGCTTGGATGCCGAAGCCATGGCGGCCTGCTACACCGATGATGTGGTGTTCAGTGACCCTGCGTTCGGCGAGCTTCGCGGTCGCGATGCCGGTGACATGTGGCGCATGCTGACCACGCGGGCCAAGGACTTTTCCCTGACCTTCGATCATGTTCGCGCCGACGAGCGAACCGGTGGTGTTCATTGGGTCGCGACCTATCTGTTCAGTCAGACCGGCAACACCGTGGTCAACGATATCCAGGCGCGTTTCATCTTCCGTGATGGCAAGATTTGCGAACATCACGACAGTTTCGATCTATGGACCTGGTCGCGTCAGGCGTTGGGTTTCAAAGGCCTGTTGCTGGGCTGGACGCCGCTGGTGAGAAACGCCGTTCGCGCACAGGCATTGAAGGGCCTGAAGGCATTCCAGGCCAGTCGCTGATAAGATCGCGGCTTGTTTTCCTTCAAGCCCTGATCGTTACGTGACCACCCTCAGCGAAAGCCCTGTCGACGCCGACACCCCCGCGAGCAAAACCTGGTTCGTCTACCTTGTTCGTGCGGCCAACGGTTCGCTCTATTGCGGGATCAGCGATGATCCCGTGCGTCGCTTCGCCAAGCATCAAAGCGGCAAGGGCGCGCGATTCTTTCTTTCCAGCCCTGCCATGGCCCTGGTCTACACCGAACGCTGTCGCGATAAAGGCGATGCTTTACGTCAGGAACGGCTGATCAAAAAACTCAAAAAGAGCGCCAAGGAATGCCTGGTGGCGAGCGCCGTCTCTGGCTTATCACTCTGACTGATCAGTTCCCATCAGGCAGATCTGTAGGCTGCCAGGTGATTGCGCGCTAAGCTGCGGACTCCTGATCCTTGCGGCGGAGCCGAGCATGTCCGAGTTGATTCTGCATCATTACCCGACGTCCCCCTTTGCCGAGAAGGCCCGCCTGCTGCTGGGCTTCAAGGGCTTGTCCTGGCGTTCGGTGAAGATCTCGCCAGTGATGCCGAAACCGGATCTCACGGCGTTGACCGGTGGCTACCGCAAGACTCCGGTGTTGCAGGTCGGTGCCGATATCTATTGCGACACGGCATTGATTGCTCGGCGACTGGAACAGGAAAAAGCCTTGCCTGCGTTCTTCCCGGAAGGTCAGGAAATGATCACCGCGTCGTTTGCAGCCTGGGCCGACTCAGTGGTGTTCCAGCATGCGGTGAGCCTGGTGTTCCAGCCGGAATCGATAGCGGTGCGCTTTGGCAATTTGTCGCCGGAAGCGATCAAGGCGTTTCTGGCCGACCGTGCCGGTTTGTTCAGTGGAGGTAGCGCGACAAAACTGTCCACCGAACAGGCCAAACATCAGTGGCCAACGATCATGTCGCGCCTGGAGTTGCAGTTGCAGCGCGAAGAGGGTGATTTCCTGTTTGGTGAACCGTCGATTGCCGACTTTGCACTGGCCCATTGCCTCTGGTTCCTCAAAGCCACACCGGTCACGGCACCACTGGTGGAGGCTTACCTGGCGGTGGCCGCGTGGCATGCTCGGGTATTGGGCTTCGGTCATGGAGCGTCCAGCGAGATGAGTTCCGAGGAGGCTCTGGCAGTGGCACGCGCGTCCACGCCAGCGGCATTGCCGAATGAGCAGTTCGTTGATCCCAATGGATTCAAGGCGGGGCAACAGGTAGTGATCGCGGCCACGGATTACGGCGTTGATCCGGTGGCGGGGGAGTTGTTGTTTGCCGGCTGCGAAGAGCTGATTGTACGGCGAGAGGACGAGCGTGGCGGTGTGGTGCATGTGCACTTCCCGCGGTTTGGTTTCCGGATCGAAGCCTGCTGAAACCGACATGCACCTGTGGCGAGGGAGCTTGCTCCCGTCGGGTCGCGAAGCGGCCCCTGAAGAGGGACTGCTGCGCAGTCCAGCGGGAGCAAGCTCCCTCGCCACACGGATTGTTTGAACCCGATTAGTTAATTCAACGCCGCCAGAATCGCATCCGGGTCATACCCGCGAATCAGCGTCCCGTTCACATCGATAATTGGAATGCCGCCACCGCCCAGTGCCCGATAGTCCTCGCGCGCGACAGCATCCTTCTCGATATCGAATTCCTTGTACGGTATGCCTTCCTGATCGAGGAAGCGCCGGGTCAGCTTGCAGTAACCACACCATTCGGTGGCGTAGAGCACGACGTTGGCCTTGGCCTGCGTCTGCGCAGGCACCACTTGCGATGGGTTGAACACCCGCTCGATCTTGCCCCAGTTCTGATAGACCACGACCACCAGCAGGATCAGCAGGAATTTCTTCAGTACGCCACCGAGCATCAGTTTCGGCGCTTCAGTTGATCGGTGAGCGAAGTGGGCAGGCCCTTGATGATCAACGTGCCGGCTTCTTCGTCGTACTCGATCTTCGAGCCCAGCAGGTGTGCTTCGAAACTGATCGACAGGCCTTCGGCGCGGCCAGTGAATCGGCGGAACTGGTTCAGGGTGCGTTTGTCGGCCGGGATTTCCGGCGAGAGGCCGTAATCCTTGTTGCGGATGTGATCGTAGAAGGCTTTCGGGCGTTCTTCGTCGATCAGCCCCGACAACTCTTCCAGGCCCATCGGCTCACCGAGCTTGGCCTGGCTGCTGGCGTAATCCACCAGGGTCTTGGTCTTCTCGCGGGCGTCGTCTTCCGGCAGGTCTTCGCTTTCAACGAAATCACTGAAGGCTTTGAGCAGGGTGCGGGTTTCACCCGGACCGTCGACGCCTTCCTGACAGCCAATGAAGTCGCGGAAATACTCCGAAACCTTTTTGCCGTTCTTGCCTTTGATGAACGAAATGTACTGCTTGGATTGTTTGTTGTTCTGCCACTCGGAAACGTTGATCCGCGCGGCCAGGTGCAACTGGCCAAGATCGAGGTGGCGGGACGGGGTCACGTCCAGTTCGTCGGTCACGGCCACGCCTTCACTGTGGTGCAGCAGGGCGATGGCCAGGTAGTCGGTCATGCCTTGCTGATAGTGTGCGAATAGCACGTGGCCGCCAACCGACAGGTTCGATTCTTCCATCAGCTTTTGCAGATGCTCAACCGCCACGCGGCTGAACGCGGTGAAATCCTGGCCGCCATCGAGGTACTCCTTCAGCCAGCCGCTGAACGGGAACGCGCCGGATTCCGGATGGAACAGGCCCCAGGCTTTACCCTGTTTGGCGTTATAGCTTTCGTTGAGGTCGGCGAGCATGTTCTCGATGGCTGCAGACTCAGCCAGTTCAGAGTCACGAGCGTGGAGAACTGCGGGTGTGCCGTCGGGTTTTTTGTCGATCAGGTGGACGATGCAATGACGGATCGGCATGGGCTTCTCGGCTGAATGAAGAGAGGAGGGCGTGCTCCCCCGAAAAAGCGCCCAGTGTACCGCAACCACTGGTTTTGGCGCGGTGCGAAGGGCAATTGGCGGGCGACCGACGGTGCTTATGCAGTTTTTTACGGTTTTAGCGCAATAAAGCTGACCAAATGGGTAGCTAGAGGCGGATATTTCCACGTCTGTGTGCTAGCTTTGCCCGGTCTTGCGCGAAGTCACTGCGTTAAGCGTGCAGTCAGCATTTGTCAGGTCGAACCAAACCCTGATTTCGGTATCTATAACCCCGATCCCGAGGTTATTTGGCCGAGGGTGCCGGATCCAAAAGATCGGGCTCGATGGCTGACATTGCACTCTGCAATCCATATGAATTTGATAGGGAAGGAACACTAAATGGCTCTTACTAAAGACCAACTGATCGCCGACATCGCTGAAGCTATCGACGCGCCGAAAACCACCGCGCGTAACGCTCTGGACCAACTGGGCCAAATCGTTGCCGATCAGCTGGAAAACGGCGGCGAAATCACTCTGCCAGGTATCGGCAAACTGAAAGTGACCGAGCGCCCTGCCCGTACTGGCCGTAACCCTTCGACTGGCGCTGCCATCGAAATCGCTGCCAAGAAAGTGATCAAGCTGGTTGTGGCCAAAGGCCTGACCGACGCTGTTAACAAGTAAGACTTGTTAAGAAAAAACCGTGCACCGGAGCGATCCGGGCACGGTTTTTTTGTGGGCGTCGTAACGATTTACGCAATGTAAATTGTTGAAATAATCCCTTTGTTTGAAAGCAGTTGTTACCCGCGCATCTGACAGGAATAGCCGTTTGCGCTGAGTTGCATTTTTCTCTCTGTATAAAACGAACGTTCCTACAGAACTGATAGTTGAGTGTGCGCCTTGGGTCGGTAGTATCAATAAGGCGTAGCGCTTGGCTTTGCGTAAAAAGCCAAAACCAAATTTCAGTTGTTGGTTACAGGGACGTTTTTATGAAAGTTAAACAGTTGTTGATGTGCGTATCGTTTCTGGTGTCCGGTCAGGCTTTGGCAAATGTTACCGAGTACTGCCCAAGCCCATCTGACATCAAGGAGTTTGCACCAGGTTCCTATAAAGCCCCGACAGCAAGTGGAGAGGGGGAGTGGTACGGTGTTTCGCAAACCGGGCGTGGGCTGGTAGGCGAATTCGAAGTGGCGATATTCGCACCTCGCAAAGAGGCCGAAGCTGGCACTATCGTTGGTGAAATCCTGCGTTGTGGTTACATACTGCAAAATGGAGGTGATCTGGATATGAGGTATAAGCGAGAGGGAACTATGGTAAGTATTGATACCGAGGGGCCATGGTCAGAGTGGCTGACTCGGTATTACTGCGATAGTAAAGAGGCGCGTGCCTGTGAGTTCAAAGAGATTGTTCGTTCAGCAAAACGCTGAAACGAAGATGCATGAACTTTCCTGTTGTTGAAATTATATTGAAAGTTGTCAATCAGTTTGTGTTACAGATCTGAGCGTCACTGTTAACCGCTGAGGCTGGTTAAAAAGCCGTGTCCAGGAGTCATCCGGGCACGGCTTTTTTGTGCGTTTGACTTTTTACTCAGCTGTAGCCTTCGACCATCGTGCCTGGCGCCAGGCCTGTTGCTGCGCTTTGGTCTGGAAGGTCCAGGCGACGAAGCGGCTCTGCTTCTGCCCTTGGGACATTTCCACTACCTGACTTTCCAGGGCGCCGGCCCTTTTCAGGGCGGTTTGGATCGCCGGCAGGTTCGATGCCTTTGACACCAATGTACTGAACCACAGCACCTGCTGAGCTACCTGCACGCTTTCGCTGACCAATTGGGTCACGAAGCGTACTTCACCGCCTTCGCACCATAACTCGGCCGACTGGCCGCCAAAGTTCAAAACCGGCAACTTGCGTTTCGGATCTGCTTTGCCCAGGGCGCGCCATTTGCGCGTGCTGCCCCGCGTGGCCTCGTCCAGCGAGGCGTGGAACGGCGGGTTGCACATGGTCAGGTCGAACCGCTCTGCGCTCTCCAGCAGGCCTGTGAGGATCTGCTTGGGGTTGCTCTGCTGGCGTACCTGGATCGCTTTGTTCAGGCCATTGGATTGAACGATGGCCTTCGCTGCGGCGATGGCGGTTGCATCGATATCGGAACCGAGGAACTGCCAGCGATAGTCGCTGTAACCGATCAGCGGATACACGCAGTTGGCGCCCATGCCGATGTCCAGCACCTTCACGGCGGCGCCACGGGGGATCACGCCGTCATTGCCACTGGCCAGCAGGTCGGCGAGAAAGTGCACGTAATCGGCACGGCCTGGCACCGGTGGGCACAGGTAGTCGGCCGGAATGTCCCAGTGAGCGATGCCATAGAACGACTTGAGCAGCGCCCGGTTGAACACCCGCACGGCTTCCGGGCTGGCGAAGTCGATGCTTTCCTTGCCGTACGGATTGATGATCACGAACTTCTTCAGTTCCGGCGCGCTTTTGATCAGCGTCGGAAAGTCGTAGCGACCCTGATGGCGATTGCGCGGGTGCAGGTTGGCCTTTTCGCGGGGCTCCACGGCTTTGGCCGGAGTCGCGGGTGAAGGCTTTTTACGCGCAGGTTTCGGTGGACGAGGGGCGGTCATGGCGGCGGTCGATTCGGGTATGGCTAAAAGTGGCGGGCATTGTCCCACATCTGAGAGCCACACTAATCAAATGTGGGAGCGGGCTTGCTCGCGAAAGCGGACTTTCAGTCAATATTTATATCGAATGTTATGGCCTCTTCGCGAGCAAGTCGGATCGCCGCACCGCCGCTCCCACAGGGGATCTTCATTGGATGTAAGAAAGTGACAGGCATAAAAAAGGGAGGCCACTTGGGCCTCCCTTCTTCATTGCGATCTGCCGTTACAGGCTGGCAATCCGCGCATGCTGCTCGGCCAGCTTGCCCAGGGCCTGTTCGGCCTCGGCCAGTTTGGCGCGTTCTTTCTCGATGACTTCGGCTGGCGCCTTGTCAACGAAGCCGGCGTTGGACAGCTTGCCGCCGACGCGTTGCACTTCACCTTGCAGACGCTGGATTTCCTTGTCCAGACGCGCCAGTTCCGCACCTTTGTCGATCAAGCCGGCCATGGGCACCAGCACTTCCATCTCGCCGACCAGTGCGGTGGCGGACAGCGGTGCTTCTTCGCCAGCCGCCAGAACAGTGATCGATTCGAGGCGCGCCAGCTTCTTCAGCAGGGCTTCGTTCTCGGTCAGGCGACGCTGATCCTCGGCGCTGACGTTCTTCAGGAACAGCGGCAGCGGTTTGCCCGGGCCGATGTTCATTTCGCCACGGATGTTACGAGTGCCGAGCATCAGGCCCTTGAGCCATTCGATGTCATCTTCGGCGGCCTGATCGATGCGTGTTTCGTTGGCCACTGGCCAAGGTTGCAGCATGATCGTCTTGCCTTCGATGCCGGCCAGCGGCGCGATGCGCTGCCAGATTTCTTCGGTGATGAACGGCATGAACGGATGCGCCAGGCGCAACGCCACTTCCAGTACGCGCACCAGGGTGCGACGGGTACCGCGCTGGCGTTCGATCGGTGCGTTTTCGTCCCACAGCACTGGCTTGGACAGTTCCAGGTACCAGTCGCAATACTGGTTCCAGATGAACTCGTACAGGGCTTGTGCGGCCAGGTCGAAACGGAACTGGTCGAGCTGGCGGGTCACTTCGGCTTCGGTGCGTTGCAGCTGGGAGATGATCCAGCGGTCAGCCAGGGACAGCTCAAAGGCTTCGCCGTTCTGGCCGCAGTCTTCGCCCTTGTCCAGCACGTAGCGCGCCGCGTTCCAGATCTTGTTGCAGAAGTTGCGATAGCCTTCGACGCGGCCCATGTCGAACTTGATGTCGCGACCGGTGGACGCCAGCGAGCAGAAGGTGAAGCGCAGGGCGTCGGTGCCGTAGCTGGCGATGCCTTCGGCGAACTCGTCGCGGGTCTGCTTCTCGATCTTCTTCGCCAGTTTCGGCTGCATCATGCCGGAGGTGCGTTTCTGCACCAGGGCTTCGAGCTCGATGCCGTCGATGATGTCCAGCGGGTCCAGGACGTTGCCCTTGGACTTGGACATCTTCTGGCCCTGGCCATCACGTACCAGACCGTGAACGTACACGGTCTTGAACGGAACCTGCGGCGTGCCGTCTTCGTTTTTCACCAAATGCATGGTGAGCATGATCATCCGGGCAACCCAGAAGAAAATGATGTCGAAACCGGTCACCAGGACGTCGGTGGAGTGGAATTTCTTCAGGAATTCGGTTTTTTCCGGCCAGCCGAGGGTGGAGAACGTCCACAGGCCCGAGCTGAACCAGGTGTCGAGAACGTCGTTGTCCTGTTGCAGCGCAACGTCAGGGCCGAGGTTGTGCTTGGCGCGCACTTCGGCTTCGTCGCGACCGACGTAGACCTTGCCCGACTCGTCGTACCAGGCCGGAATCCGGTGGCCCCACCACAGCTGACGGCTGATGCACCAGTCCTGGATGTCGCGCATCCACGAGAAGTACATGTTTTCGTACTGTTTCGGCACGAACTGGATACGGCCGTCTTCAACGGCGGCAATCGCAGGCTCGGCCAATGGCTTGGTGGACACGTACCACTGGTCGGTCAGCCAAGGCTCGATGACGGTGCCGGAGCGGTCGCCTTTCGGCACTTTCAGGGCGTGATCGTCAACGCTGACCAACAGGCCGGCAGCGTCGAACGCGGCTACGATCTGCTTGCGCGCTTCGAAGCGGTCGAGACCGGCGTATTCGGCCGGGATCTTGCCGTCGATGGTTTCGTTCAGCGTGCCGTCGAGGTTGAACACCTGGCAAGCCGGCAGGACCGCTGC
Source organism: Pseudomonas sp. GL-B-12 (assembly GCF_019955895.1). NCBI lineage: Bacteria > Pseudomonadati > Pseudomonadota > Gammaproteobacteria > Pseudomonadales > Pseudomonadaceae > Pseudomonas > Pseudomonas sp. GL-B-12. The sequence continues at coordinate 30,758 of NZ_JAHBCX010000012.1, read as the reverse complement.
GTTCTTGTCGAAGATGTTCAGCAGTGGCAGGTTGTGACGCTTGCCGACTTCATAGTCGTTGAAGTCGTGGGCCGGGGTGATTTTCACGCAGCCGGTGCCGAATTCTGGGTCGCAGTAATCGTCGGCGATGATCGGGATGCGGCGGCCAACCAGTGGCAGCTCGACAAATTTTCCGATCAGGGCTTTGTAGCGTTCATCGTTCGGGTTCACCGCGACGGCGGAGTCGCCGAGCATGGTTTCCGGGCGAGTGGTCGCGACGATCAGGAAATCGTTGCCTTCAGCGGTCTTGGCGCCGTCGGCCAGCGGGTATTTCAGGTTCCACAGGAAACCTTTCTCGTCGTGGTTCTCCACTTCGAGATCGGAAATCGCCGTGTGCAGCTTGGTGTCCCAGTTGACCAGGCGCTTGCCGCGGTAGATCAGACCGTCTTCGTGCAGGCGGACGAAAGCCTCTTTAACGGCTTCCGAGAGACCGTCGTCCATGGTGAAGCGCTCGCGGCTCCAATCTACGGACGAACCGAGGCGACGGATCTGACGGCTGATGTTGCCACCGGACTCATCCTTCCACTCCCAGACTTTCTCGAGGAATTTCTCACGGCCCAGGTCATGGCGGCTCTGGCCCTTGGCTTCGAGCTGACGCTCTACCAGCATCTGCGTAGCGATACCAGCGTGGTCGGTACCCGGCTGCCACAGGGTGTTGCGACCCTGCATGCGGCGGAAACGGATCAGGGCGTCCATGATCGCGTTGTTGAAGCCGTGACCCATGTGCAGGCTGCCGGTGACGTTCGGCGGCGGGATCATGATGGTGTAGGACTCGCCCGCGCCTTGCGGGGCGAAGTAATTCTCTGACTCCCAGGTGTTGTACCAGGAAGTTTCAATGGCGTGCGGCTGGTAGGTCTTATCCATGCGCGGCGGGACCCTATTGGCATTTATTCAGGAAAAGCCGGGAAGTATAGCGGGGATGAGCCGAAGCGCGTAGAGCGAGGTGACAATGGGTGGGGGAAAAGTTGTGGGGGATCGGGATCTATTGAGTCAGTGAAGACCCCATCGTCGGAACGCCGCCCGGAGCCGGCTCGCTCCCACAGGGATATGTGTCGTACCAGCATTTTGTGAACGACACTCAACCTGTGGGAGCGAGCCTGCTCGCGATGACAATCTGTCAGACAACCTGATTCAGGTCGTTATGCCGCGTTTCCTTCAGGCACAGCACCGCAATCAAACTCAGCACCGCCGCCCCGGACACATAACCGCCGACGTAACTCAACCCGCCCATCGCCACCAGTTTCTGGGCGAAGAACGGCGCCGCGGAAGCGCCGACGATACCGCCCAGGTTGTAGGCAGCCGAGGCGCCGGTGTAGCGCACGTGGGTGGGGAACAGCTCCGGCAGCAGCGCACCCATCGGCGCAAATGTCACGCCCATCAGAAACAGTTCGATGCACAGGAACAGCGCCACACCCCAGGTCGAGCCTTGGGTCAGCAGGGGCTCCATGAGGAAGCCGGACAGGATCGCCAGCACACCGCCGATGATCAGCACCGGTTTGCGCCCGTAACGGTCGCTGGCCCAAGCCGACAGCGGGGTGGCGGCAGCCATGAACAGCACCGCGAAGCACAGCAGGCCGAGGAAGGTTTCGCGGCTGTAGCCGAGCGTTGCCACGCCGTAACTCAGGGAGAACACGGTGGAGATGTAAAACAGCGCGTAGCACACGACCATTGCGCCAGCTCCCAGCAATACGGGCGCCCAGTATTGGCCGAACAGCTCGAACAGCGGGATCTTCACTCGTTCCTGACGCGCTATGGCGTTGGCGAACACCGGGGTCTCATGCAGCTTGAGGCGCACGTACAGGCCGACCATCACCAGTGCGGCGCTGAGCAGGAACGGAATACGCCAGCCCCATGAACGGAACTGTTCATCATCCAGCACCACGGCCAGGGTCAGGAACAGGCCGTTGGCCGCCAGAAAGCCAATGGATGGACCCAATTGCGGGAACATGCCGAACCACGCGCGCTTGCCTTTCGGCGCATTCTCCGTGGCCAGCAATGCCGCGCCACCCCATTCACCGCCCAACCCAAGGCCTTGGCCGAAGCGCAGGACGCAAAGCAGGATCGGTGCCCAGGCGCCAATGCTGTCGTATCCCGGCAGCACGCCGATCAGCGTAGTGCACACGCCCATCAGCAGCAGCGAGGCGACCAGGGTCGACTTGCGGCCGATACGGTCGCCGAAGTGACCGAAAAGGGCCGAGCCCAAGGGGCGTGCAAGGAAGGCGATGCCGAACGTGAGAAACGCCGATAGCATCTGGGCGGTGCCGGATGTCTGCGGAAAGAACACCGGGCCGATTACCAGTGCGGCGGCGGTGGCATAGACGTAGAAGTCGTAGAACTCGATGGCGGTACCGATGAAGCTTGCGGTGGCCACGCGGGTGGCGGAGTTCGTCGGTTGCGCGGGTGTGGAGTCGCTGTAAGTCGTGCTGGTCGTCATGCGGTTATCCCTGACAGTCATGTGCTCCAGTGGAGCTAATTATTATGGTCGAGAACCCAGGGATGTGGGTGGAGGCACGGTCGCTGTTCAAGGTAGGAACAGTCGTCGGTTTGCTGCGGGCATTGCTGATGGTCGGGCCGGAAGCTGCGAAGTGCGGGGTAAGCACGGGGCCGGCGAGGCTTGGGTAAGCGCTTCGATTATAGGAAGGTGGCTAACGATCGAACAAGAGGGGGGAGCACTGGATTATTGTGGCGAGGGAGCTTGCTCCCGCTGGGCTGCGAAGCAGGCCTAATGGACAGACACCTCTATTATTCTGGTCCGGCTTGATGGCGGCCGCTGCGCGCCCGAGCGGGAGCAAGCTCCCTCGCCACAGAAAACTGCGCTGACCTTTAGATAACAACAGGCATCGAGCTGGTCTGCCAGATCAGAACCCGCGTGACACGGTTGTCCTCGGTCTCGAGAATCTCCAGGCGATACCGACCGATCTTCAGGCACACCGCGCTTTCGGGAATGGTTTCCAGTGCCTCGGTGACCAGACCGTTCAGGGTTTTCGGGCCATCGCTGGGCAGGTGCCAGCCGAGGCTCTTGTTCAGCTCACGAATGGACGCGGCACCGTCGATCACCAGGCGTCCGTCGGCTTGTGGATGAATGTGCGGATTGTCCAGGCTGTGCTGGCTTTCGAACTCGCCGACGATTTCTTCGAGAATGTCTTCCAGGGTGACGATGCCCAGCACTTCGCCGTATTCGTCGACCACCATGCCCAGGCGCCGCTGCTGCTTGTGGAAGTTGAGCAGTTGCAGCTGCAACGGGGTACTTTCCGGCACGAAGTACGGCTCGTGACTGGCCGCCAGCAACGCTTCCCTGGTCAGGCTCGCATCGGGCAGCAAGTGAAGGATGTGTCGGGTGTTGAGGACGGCTTCGACCTGGTTGATATCACTGTGGAACACCGGCAGGCGCGTGCGCTTGTTGTGGCGCAATTGTTCGATGATTTCTTCGATGGGGTCATCGAGATTGATGCCGTCCACGTCGCTGCGCGGTACCAGGATGTCATTGACGGTAATGTTGTCCAGCGCGTGGATGCCTGGCAGCGGGTGAGGGCGGCTTACGGTTTCGGAGGGCGCATGCCGCTCCGTCAGCATTTCGTCCTCACTTTGTTGCACCACTTTGGTTTTACGGGCGAATGGTCGCGTCAGCAACTGACTGATGCTATTGAGCAACCATGCCGCGGGGTAGATGATTTTCAGCGGCACCCGCAGCAGATTGTTGCCCTGGGCCAGGATCGCATCCGGATAGCGTGCGGCGAGGGCGCGTGGCAAGTAGTCGGAAAACACCAGCAAAATGGCGCCCGCCCCGAGGCAGGCGACCCACGGGCCGTTCTCGGCCCAGGTGAATATGGCCAGCAAGGTGCTGATGACCACCACGAGTGCACGGCAGAGGGTATTGCAAAAAATCAGGCTGGCCAGGGGGAAACTGAGTTTCGCCACCGGTTTGTCGCTGGAACGCGTTGCGGTGCGCTGGGCCAGCAAATGCTGATGCGCCGCTTCGATGGCGGTAAACAGCCCCGACCATAAAACCAGCAGGGTCACTACCGCGAGCATCGGCCCTATGGGCAAGTCGTCCATTAATGCCGCCCGTCAGATATGCAGGATGTATTCACGAACCAGTTTGCTGCCGAAATACGCCAGCATCAGCAGGCAAAAACCGGCCAGGGTCCAGCGAATGGCTTTGTGCCCGCGCCAGCCGAGGCGATTGCGTCCCCACAGCAGCACGCTGAAAACGATCCAGGCCAGGCAGGCCAGCAGGGTTTTGTGCACCAGGTGCTGGGCGAACAGGTTCTCGACGAACAGCCAGCCGGAAATCAGCGACAGCGACAGCAGCGTCCAGCCGGCCCAGAGGAAACCGAACAGCAGGCTTTCCATGGTTTGCAGCGGCGGGAAATTCTTGATCAGCCCGGAGGGGTGCTTGTGCTTGAGCTGGTGGTCTTGAACCAGCAGCAGCAAGGACTGGAACACCGCGATGGTGAACATGCCGTAGGCCAGAATCGAAAGCAGGATGTGGGCGAGGATGCCCGGCTCCTCATCGATGACCTGTACCGTGCCGGCGGGGGCAAAATGCGCCAGCAACACGGTCAAGGCCCCAAGCGGGAGCAGCAGGACCAGCAGGTTCTCTACCGGAATCCGCGAGCAGGCCAGCAGGGTCAGTGCGATGACCGCCACGGCAATCAGGCTGGCGGCGCTGAAGAAGTCCAGGGCCAAGCCGCCCGGGGTCAGCAGGTGGGTGAGCAGGCTGGCGCTGTGGGCCAATACGGCGAGCACGCCGAGCATGACCAGCAGGCGTTTGTTGGCCTTGGCGCCGGACGCCAGGCGAGTGCCCTGATAAATGGTCGCAGCGGCATACAAGCAGGCGGCGGCGAGGGTAGTAAGCAAGCTGGGTGACAAGGGGAGCATAAATCCTGTTAGGCAAGCCCGAAAGTCGCTGAGTTTGGCATAGAACCCCTGCCACACGAAAGACCGCGCAACCCGACAGCGAGGTGTCCGCCGGCCACAGTCTTCGCTATAATCCGCGACCTGCCCACGCCGCAGGCTCGCCGAGCACACGTTTAGTCCGGTCCGGGCCGCCATTATCCCGGTCTACACAGGGCCTGAAAGGATCGCGCAATGTTTGAAAACTTAACCGACCGTCTCTCGCAGACGCTGCGCCATGTCACCGGCAAGGCCAAGCTGACTGAAGACAACATCAAAGACACCCTGCGTGAAGTGCGCATGGCGTTGCTCGAAGCCGACGTCGCCCTGCCGGTGGTCAAGGACTTCGTCAATTCGGTCAAGGAACGCGCCGTAGGCACCGAGGTGTCGCGCAGCCTGACGCCGGGCCAGGCCTTCGTGAAGATCGTCCAGGCCGAACTCGAAAGCCTGATGGGCGCGGCCAACGAAGATTTGAACCTGAGCGCCGTGCCGCCAGCGGTCATCCTGATGGCCGGTTTGCAGGGCGCTGGTAAAACCACCACCGCCGGCAAGCTCGCGCGCTTCCTTAAAGAGCGCAAGAAGAAGTCGGTCATGGTCGTATCCGCCGACGTTTATCGTCCTGCGGCGATCAAGCAGCTGGAAATGCTCGCCGGTGAAGTCGGCGTTACCTTCTTCCCGTCCGACCTGAGTCAGAAGCCGGTCGAGATCGCGCAAGCGGCTATTAAGGAAGCGAAACTCAAATTTATCGACGTGGTCATCGTCGATACCGCCGGTCGCCTGCACATCGATGAAGAGATGATGGGCGAGATCAAGGCGCTGCACGCCGCGATCAATCCGGTCGAAACCCTGTTCGTGGTCGACGCCATGACCGGTCAGGACGCCGCCAACACGGCCAAGGCCTTCGGTGATGCATTGCCGCTGACCGGTGTGATCCTGACCAAGGTCGACGGCGATGCCCGTGGCGGTGCTGCGCTGTCGGTGCGCGCCATCACCGGCAAACCGATCAAGTTCATCGGCATGGGCGAGAAGAGCGAAGCGCTCGATCCGTTCCACCCTGAGCGTATCGCCTCGCGCATCCTCGGCATGGGCGACGTGCTCAGCCTGATCGAGCAGGCGGAAGCGACCCTCGACAAGGACAAGGCCGACAAACTGGCCAAGAAGCTGAAGAAGGGCAAGGGCTTCGACCTCGAAGACTTCCGCGATCAGCTGCAACAGATGAAGAACATGGGCGGCCTCGGCGGGCTCATGGACAAGCTGCCGAACATGGGTGGCGTGAACCTGGCGCAAATGGGCAACGCCCAGGGCGCGGCAGAAAAGCAATTCAAGCAGATGGAAGCCATCATCAACTCCATGACCCCGGCCGAGCGCCGCGACCCTGAGATGATCAGCGGTTCGCGCAAACGCCGGATCGCCATGGGTTCCGGCACCCAGGTGCAGGACATCGGCCGCTTGATCAAGCAGCACAAGCAGATGCAGAAGATGATGAAGAAATTCTCCGCGAAAGGCGGAATGGCCAAGATGATGCGCGGCATGGGCGGTATGTTGCCCGGCGGCGGCATGCCAAAGATGTAAAGAATCCGCGCCGGCCATCAGGTCGGCGCAGCCCCACACGGAAGTGGGATATACAGCAAACCCGCACTTGGCGGGAGCTGACCGGCCGTTTTCAACGACGGCTCTATAGCAAATCTGCATGGCGGCCGATAGACCGCCGGAAAAAGTCATTTGCAAAAGTCCGGATATTCCTTAGAATATGCGGCCTTTCGGGCACCCATGCCCGCTGTGCCTTTAGATTTGCAGCACCGACTACAGGAACGATGTTCACATGCTAACAATCCGTCTTGCCCTTGGCGGCTCCAAAAAGCGCCCGTTTTACCACTTGACCGTAACCGACAGCCGCAACCCGCGCGACGGTTCGCACAAGGAACAGGTTGGCTACTTCAACCCTGTTGCCCGTGGTCAGGAAGTTCGTCTGTCCGTGAACCAAGAGCGCGTAGCCTACTGGCTGAGCGTTGGTGCACAACCTTCTGAGCGCGTTGCTCAGTTGTTGAAGGAATCTGCTAAGGCTGCGGCCTGAGCAATATGAACGCGACGCCTGCCATTGCTGATGATTTGATCGTTATCGGCAAGATTTATTCTGTTCACGGCGTTCGCGGCGAAGTGAAGGTGTACTCCTTTACTGATCCGATTAAAAACCTGCTGGACTACAAAACCTGGACGCTCAAGCGTGACGGTAATGTAAAGCAGGTAGAGCTGGTCAGCGGACGCGGGAACGACAAGTTCCTGGTCGCAAAGCTCAAGGATCTCGATGATCGCGAAGAAGCTCGTCTTCTGGCCGGTTATGAGATCTGCGTGCCGCGCAACCTGTTCCCTGAACTCACCGACGGCGAGTACTACTGGTACCAGCTGGAAGGTCTCAAGGTCATCGACACCCTCGGACAACTGTTCGGGAAAATCGATCACCTGCTGGAGACCGGCTCGAACGATGTCATGGTGGTCAAGCCTTGCGCTGGCAGCCTGGATGATCGCGAACGCCTGTTGCCCTATACGGAGCAATGCGTGTTGGCCGTCGACCTGGCAGCGGGCGAGATGAAGGTGGATTGGGACGCGGATTTCTAAGCGTGGCTAACTTGCGCGTAGAAGTGATCAGTCTGTTTCCCGAGATGTTTTCCGCCATCAGCGAGTACGGCATCACCAGTCGGGCGGTGAAACAGGGGCTCTTGCAGCTCACCTGTTGGAATCCGCGAGACTACACGACGGATCGACATCACACTGTGGACGATCGCCCGTTTGGCGGTGGTCCGGGCATGGTGATGAAGATCAAGCCCCTGGAAGATGCTCTGGTTCAGGCCAAGGCAGCAGCCGGGGAGGCGGCGAAGGTAATTTACCTGTCCCCCCAAGGCCGTCAACTGACTCAGTCGGCGGTACGCGAGTTGGCGAATCTGGATGCATTGATCCTGATTGCCGGCCGCTATGAAGGCATTGACGAGCGTTTTATTGATGCTCATGTCGATGAAGAGTGGTCGATTGGCGACTATGTACTGTCTGGCGGCGAGCTGCCGGCGATGGTCCTGATCGATGCGGTTACACGACTGCTGCCTGGAGCTTTAGGGCATGCGGACTCCGCCGAGGAAGATTCCTTTACGGATGGTTTGCTGGATTGCCCGCACTACACCCGACCGGAGGTGTATGCGGATCAGCGTGTTCCCGACGTATTGCTAAGTGGCAATCACGCGCACATCCGGCGTTGGCGTTTACAGCAGTCCCTTGGTCGGACCTTTGAACGACGCGCTGATCTTCTGGAAAGCCGCTCGCTTTCTGGAGAAGAGAAGAAGCTGCTCGAGGAATACATCCGCGAGCGGGACGATAGTTAACAACGTATCGATGGTAGATCCGACGATTTACCTTAGGAGCACAGCATGACTAACAAAATCATCCTTGCACTCGAAGCAGAGCAGATGACCAAAGAGATCCCTACCTTTGCCCCGGGCGACACCATTGTCGTTCAGGTGAAAGTGAAGGAAGGCGACCGTTCGCGTCTGCAAGCGTTCGAAGGTGTTGTTATCGCCAAGCGTAACCGCGGCGTAAACAGTGCATTCACCGTTCGTAAAATCTCCAACGGTGTTGGCGTAGAGCGTACTTTCCAGACCTACTCCCCGCAAATCGACAGCATGGCTGTCAAGCGTCGCGGTGACGTACGTAAAGCCAAGCTGTACTACCTGCGTGACCTGTCGGGTAAAGCAGCTCGCATCAAGGAAAAACTGGCTTAAGTCCAGCTTCCGATGCAAAAAAAGCAGCCTGCGGGCTGCTTTTTTGTTGCCTGCGATTTAGTGCTCGCTTGGATTTACACTGTCTCGGGCTGGATCAACGCTAACAACGTCCATCCCGCCGAAGGCTTTAACGTGTTTTCCGGTGTCACCACGTGTACCCAACCGCTGTTGTCGCGCACGAACAGCAGGGTCGCACGCTCGCCATGCAGCGCGCGGTAGTCGTCCCAGCTGAAACCGTCTGTCAATGTCGTGCTGTACAGCTCTGAGCCCTGACTCAGCTGGCTGGCGAGCTTGGCGTAGGTCAGCGCTTCGCTGCCCAGTTGATTGCCGCGATGTTCCAGACTGGTGCGATGCTTGTCGGTGCGGCGGCTTTCCTGGCCGCTGGCCAGACCAAACATGCGTTGATGGCCCAGTTCATGACGAAAGCGCATCAGCGCCAGGGTGTTCATCTCGCCGGAGGGTGACAGCGCCAGCAAATGCCCGAGGCCGACCAGGTCCAGATGCGCATCGGCATGTTGCGACGCCGGGTTGCCAAAATAGGTCGACAAGCCTTCCATCCGCGCTGCACTAATGTTTTCCCAGCTCGAATCCGTCAGCAGTACGCGACTGCCCAGTTGTTGCAGTGCCTTGCCCAGCGTGCGCGCAGGCCCGTTGGCGCCGATGATCAGGAAACCGCTCGGTGCCGGTTCCGCCACCTTCAGCAGGCGTGCCAACGGTCGTGCCGTCGCGCTTTGCAGCACCACCGTGCCGATGATCACAGCAAAGGTGAGCGGCACGAGCAGCAACGCTCCCTGATGGCCGGCCGCGTGCAGGCGAATGGCGAAGATTGCCGACACCGCCGCTGCCACGATGCCCCTTGGGGCAATCCATGCCAGCAGCGCCCGTTCGCGCCAATTCAGGCTGGAGCCCGCCGTGCACAGCAGCACATTCAAAGGGCGGGCGATGAATTGAATGACCAGCAGCAAAATCAGCACCAGAGGCCCGAGGCCGATCATGGCGTTCAGGTCCAGCCGTGCCGCCAAAAGAATGAACAGGCCGGAGATCAGCAGCACGCTGAGGTTCTCCTTGAAGTGCAGGATATGCCGCACGTCCACGCCTTTCATGTTGGCCAGCCACATGCCCATCAAGGTCACGGCCAGCAACCCGGATTCGTTGGTGACTTCGTTGGAGGCAATGAAAATACCCAGGACTGCCGCGAGCGCTGCCAGGTTGTGCAGGTATTCCGGCAGCCACTGGCGACGAATCAGGGTGCCGAGCAACCAACCACCAAAAACACCGAACAGGCTGCCGCACAAAATCACGCCACCGAAGGTCAGCAGGCTTTCCTTGAGGCCGTTACCTTCAGCGTTGGCGATGATAAAGCTATAGACGACCACCGCCAGCAGGGCACCGATGGGATCGATGGCAATGCCTTCCCAGCGCAGGATATTGGCAATCGACGCTTTCGGGCGCACGACGCGCAGCATCGGTACGATCACGGTCGGCCCGGTCACCAGGGTCAGACTGCCGAACAGGATGGCCAGCATCCAGTCGAAATCCAGTAGCCAGTGAGTGGCGACAGCAATGACCACCCAAGTGGAGAGGGCGCCAATCGTGACCAGGCGGTGGACGACGCTGCCGATCTCTCGCCACTCGGACAAATGCAGGGTCAGGCTGCCTTCGAACAGGATCAGCGCCACCGCCAGGGACACCAGCGGCATCAGCAGTGGCCCGAACATCTCTTGCGGGTTGAGCAAGTGCAGCACGGGGCCGGCCAGGATGCCGGTCAACAGCAGGAAAAGGATTGCCGGCAGTTTCAAGCGCCAGGCCAGCCATTGACAGAGCAGTGCCGCCGCACCGATTCCGCCAAATGCCAATAAGATCTGCTGTTCGCTCATTGCGGCTCCCTGTTCCTTGAAATGGCGGCCTATGAAAGACTAGCGGCCGTTTCCATGTCCAATTTTAATTTTGCGCGCAGCCTCAAGGCTGCGTGATTCGAGTGCCCATGCCTGCCATCGATCACCCGCTGATAGATCAATTCCTCGATGCCTTGTGGCTGGAGAAAGGCCTTTCCGATAACACTCGCGGTGCCTATCGCAGTGACCTGGCGCTGTTCAACGGCTGGTTACAGGACAAAGGACTAGAGCTGGTCAATACCGGGCGCGAGTTGATACTCGACCACCTGGCCTGGCGCCTGGAGCAAAACTACAAGCCTCGTTCCACTGCGCGATTTCTTTCGGGTGTGCGTGGCTTCTATCGGTATCTGTTGCGGGAAAAGATGATCTCGGTCGATCCAACGTTACGGGTTGATATGCCGCAACTCGGCAGGCCGCTGCCAAAGTCCTTGTCTGAGGCGGATGTGGAAGCCTTGCTGAAGGCGCCGGACTTGAGCGAGGCCATCGGTCAGCGCGACCGGGCCATGCTTGAAGTGCTGTATGCCTGTGGCTTGCGGGTGACCGAGCTGATCAGCCTCACCCTGGAACAAGTCAATTTGCGTCAAGGCGTGTTGCGAGTGATGGGCAAGGGCAGCAAGGAGCGGTTGGTGCCGATGGGCGAGGAGGCGATTGTCTGGGTCGAGCGCTACATGCGTGATGCCCGCAGCGAACTGCTTGGCGGACGTCCCAGCGACGTGTTGTTCCCCAGTCAGCGTGGCGAGCAGATGACCCGCCAGACCTTTTGGCACCGGATCAAGCATCAGGCCAAGGTGGCCGGCATCGGCAAGTCGCTGTCGCCACACACGCTGCGCCATGCCTTCGCCACGCACCTGCTCAACCACGGCGCAGACCTGCGGGTGGTGCAGATGCTGCTGGGGCACAGCGATTTGTCGACGACACAGATCTACACCCATGTTGCCCGGGCGCGCTTGCAGGATCTGCATGCCAAACACCATCCCAGAGGCTAACGCAAAACCTGTGGGAGCGAGCCTGCTCGCGAAGAGGCCGGCATATCCAATATTAATGGCGCCTGATACACCGCATTCGCGAGCAGGCTCGCTCCCACAGGGGGGTTGTGTCGCCACAAATGTCTTGTGTCAGGTGCATTCGGCCATGCGGACCTTATGTGATAGGCTGGGCCGGTTTGCACGATGGGCGGTTATGACCCGGTGTTTCGGCACGGGCGTTCTGATCGTCCCATATGTTCGCCTTCAGGAGTTCTCATGCGTCTGACCCAGATTTTCGCCGCCGCAGCCATTGCGTTGGTCAGCACTTTTGCCGTCGCCGATGATGCGGCCGACAAAGCCATTCGTAAAAGCCTGGAAAACCTCCAGCTCGAAGTCCCGGTGGAAAGCATCACCGCCAGCCCGTTGCCAGGCCTGTACGAAGTCAAACTCAAAGGCAGCCGTGTGCTGTACGCCAGTGCCGACGGCCAGTACGTGGTTCAGGGCTACCTGTTCGATCTCAAGGACGGCAAGCCGGTCAACCTGACCGAGAAGACCGAGCGCCTGGGCATCTCCAAGCTGATCAACGACATCCCGGTTGCCGAAACCGTTGTCTACCCGGCCATTGGCGAAACCAAGTCGCACATCACCGTATTCACCGACACCACTTGCCCGTACTGCCACAAACTCCACGCCGAAGTGCCTGAGCTGAACAAGCGCGGCATCGAAGTGCGTTACGTCGCGTTCCCGCGCCAGGGCCTGGGTTCACAGGGTGACGAACAGCTGCAAGCGGTGTGGTGCTCGAAAGACAAGAAAGCGGCCATGGACAAAATGGTCGACGGCAAGGAAATCAAGGCCGCCAAGTGCGATAACCCGGTTTCCAAACAGTTCGCACTCGGTCAGTCGATCGGCGTGAACGGCACACCGGCCATCGTTTTGGCCGACGGTCAGGTCATTCCGGGCTACCAGCCTGCGCCACAAGTCGCCAAACTGGCGCTGGGCGCGAAGTAAATTCGCATCGTCACGGTCAGCCATTGACGATCATGGTCCGGTAGCGACATTCGCCGGGTCATCAATAGAGAACCGCGAGTATGCGGTTGTTTTCACGGCCGGCCTCGAGTCGGCCGTTTTATGGGGAGTTCACAGTGAAACCGGTCAAAGTAGGCATCTGTGGGTTAGGAACCGTCGGTGGCGGTACCTTCAACGTACTTCAGCGCAACGCCGAGGAAATTGCTCGTCGTGCCGGGCGTGGGATCGAAGTGGCACAAATTGCCATGCGCACGCCAAAGCCTCAGTTCCAAACGACCGGTATTGCGATTACCAACGATGTCTTCGAAGTGGCCACGAACCCTGAGATCGACATCGTTATAGAGCTGATGGGCGGCTACACCGTTGCCCTCGAGCTGGTACTCAAGGCCATCGAGAATGGCAAGCATGTGGTCACCGCGAACAAGGCGCTAATCGCCGTTCACGGTAATGAAATTTTCGCCAAGGCCCGCGAGAAGGGCGTGATCGTTGCGTTCGAAGCGGCGGTGGCCGGTGGCATCCCGGTGATCAAGGCGATCCGCGAAGGCCTGTCCGCCAACCGCATCAACTGGGTAGCCGGCATCATCAATGGCACCGGCAACTTCATCCTGACGGAAATGCGCGAGAAGGGTCGCACCTTCGAAGACGTATTGGCCGAAGCCCAGGCCCTGGGTTACGCCGAAGCCGATCCGACCTTCGACGTTGAGGGTATCGACGCCGCTCACAAGCTGACGATCCTGGCGTCCATCGCGTTCGGTATTCCGTTGCAGTTCGACAAGGCTTACACCGAAGGCATCACCAAGTTGACCACCGCCGACGTGAACTACGCCGAAGCGCTGGGTTACCGCATCAAACACCTGGGCGTGGCGCGCAGCACCGCGGCCGGTATCGAACTGCGCGTGCACCCGACGCTGATCCCGGCCGATCGCCTGATCGCCAACGTCAACGGCGTGATGAACGCGGTGATGGTCAACGGCGATGCTGCCGGTTCGACCCTGTTCTACGGCGCTGGCGCAGGCATGGAGCCGACCGCTTCGTCGGTGATCGCCGACTTGGTGGACGTGGTTCGCGCCATGACTTCCGACCCGGAAAACCGCGTGCCGCACCTGGCGTTCCAGCCGGACTCGCTGTCGGCTCACCCGATCCTGCCGATCGAAGCCTGTGAAAGCGCCTACTACCTGCGTATTCAGGCCAAGGACCATCCGGGCGTATTGGCTCAGGTCGCGAGCATCCTCTCGGAGCGCGGCATCAACATCGAGTCGATCATGCAGAAGGAAGCCGAGGAGCACGACGGCCTGGTGCCGATGATCCTGCTGACCCACCGCGTGCTGGAACAGCACATCAACGATGCCATCGCTGCTTTGGAAGCCTTGGCGGGTGTGGTCGGTCCGGTTGTACGGATCCGTGTCGAGCACCTTAACTGAAGCAGCGGCAAGCTTTTAGCTGCAAGCTGCAAGAAAAAGCATTAACACAGCGGCAGGCTTCATGACGCCAGTGGCAGGACGAAAGCGATTCGGCTTTTACTTGCAGCTTGTAGCTTGAAGCTTGCAGCTCCAAACCAAAGGTTTGCCCCTATGCGCTACATCAGTACCCGCGGCCAGGCACCGGCCCTGAATTTCGAAGACGTCTTGCTGGCAGGCCTTGCCACCGACGGCGGTCTGTACGTCCCGGAAAACCTGCCACGTTTCACCCAGGAAGAAATCGCTTCCTGGGCCGGCCTGCCGTATCACGAGCTGGCTTTTCGCGTTATGCGCCCGTTCGTTACCGGCAGCATCCCGGACGCCGATTTCAAAAAGATTCTTGAAGAAACCTACGGCGTGTTCGCCCACAGCGCCGTTGCGCCGCTGCGTCAGCTGAACGGCAACGAATGGGTGCTGGAGTTGTTCCACGGGCCGACCCTGGCGTTCAAGGACTTCGCCCTGCAATTGCTGGGTCGTTTGCTCGACTACGTGCTGGAAAAGCGCGGCGAGCGCGTGGTGATCGTCGGTGCCACCTCCGGTGACACCGGCTCGGCCGCCATCGAAGGCTGCAAACACTGCGAAAACGTCGACATCTTCATTCTGCATCCGCACAACCGTGTGTCCGAAGTGCAGCGTCGGCAGATGACCACCATTTTCGGTGAGAACATCCACAACATCGCCATCGAAGGCAACTTCGATGACTGCCAGGAAATGGTCAAGGCAAGCTTCGCCGACCAGGGTTTCCTCAAGGGCACTCGCCTGGTGGCGGTGAACTCGATCAACTGGGCGCGGATCATGGCTCAGATCGTCTACTACTTCCACGCGGCCCTGCAGTTGGGTGGCCCGGCGCGTTCGGTGTCGTTCTCGGTACCGACCGGCAACTTCGGCGACATCTTCGCCGGTTACCTGGCGCGCAACATGGGCCTGCCGATCAACCAGTTGATCGTCGCCACCAACCGCAACGACATCCTGCATCGCTTCATGAGCGGCAACCAATACGTTAAGGAAACCCTGCACGCCACGCTGTCGCCGTCCATGGACATCATGGTGTCGTCGAACTTCGAACGCCTGCTGTTCGACCTGCATGGTCGCAACGGCGCGGCAATCGCCGGGCTGATGGATTCGTTCAAGCAGGGCGGCGGTTTCAGCGTCGAGCAGGAGCGCTGGACCGAAGCCCGCAAGTTGTTCGACTCGCTGGCCGTGGATGACGCGCAAACCTGCGAAACCATCGCCGAAGTCTACGAGCAGACCGGTGAAGTGCTGGATCCGCACACCGCTATCGGTGTCAAAGCCGCGCGGGAATGCCGCCGTAGCCTGGACATTCCAATGGTGATCCTGGGCACCGCCCACCCGGTAAAATTCCCGGACGCCGTGGAAAAAGCCGGTGTAGGAAAAGCTCTCGAACTGCCTGTGCATCTTTCTGATTTGTTTGAACGAGACGAACGTTGCACCGTTTTGCCAAATGACCTGAAGGCCGTGCAGGCCTTTGTCAGTCAGCATGGTAACCGCGGCAAGCCGCTGTAACCGGTCAGCGCTGTTACATTTTGAAGCCCGTCTCCTGACGGGCTTTTTCATTTCTGCATGCACACTTGTCGTGTTATCGCCGCGAAAGGACAGGCGAGTGAATCACCAAGGACGTGGGAATGCTGTTTACAAGTGTGTTCAAATCAGTTGTGCGCTGGCTGTTTTTGCTCGGCATCCTGGGTGTTGCCCAATGGGGAGGGGCGAGCCCTGCATCGACTCAGGAGCGTGGGAAGTCTGTCGCACGTTCAATGGTCGTGCTGGATGACCAGGAGTTGCAATGGATGGCCGGCCATCCACGGGTCGTGGTCACGGCACTGGAATACCCGTTGTACCTGTTCAAGGATGAACATGGCCAATGGACGGGCTTGAACAGTGACCTGCTCAAGCGCATCAGCGACATGACAGGGTTGCAGTTCGTTTACGAACAGTCTTTTTCCACCGATCAGATGCTGGCCCATCTGGAAAGCGGCGCGGCGGATTTGAGTACGACCCTGTCGATGAATGACGAACGAAAGGTATTTCTCGACTTCAGCCATGCGTTCGGCGGTGCCGGATGGGTCTTTGTCGGGCAGGCTGGGGCGCCGCCGGTGCAGTCGCTGGAGGATCTGGCGAAGCGGGTACTGGTGCTGCCGACCCGGCATGCACTGGAAGCAGTGATCCGTCGAGATTATCCATCCATCGAATTGCGTTCGGTTAAAACCTACGCCGAAGCCCGTGCCTGGGTTGAAAGTGACGAAGCCTACGTCACCATCGAAAACGAAATCGGCGCCCAGCATTTTCCGTCGGGTCGGCTGCAGATCGGGGCTGTGGTGCCGGGCAAATGGGATGCGGATTATCTGACATTGCGCAAAGGTCAGCCGCAGTTGCTGAGTATCCTCAACAAGGCGCTTGAGGCGTTTCCTGCGCAGGAGTTGCGCGACCTTCGTCTGAAATGGTTCGGTGGCGCTACCGTGCCACAGCCGACTGGCCTCTGGCAGCGGATTGACCAGTGGGTTTGCTGGGGGGTGTTGGTGCTCAGCCTGTTCGGTCTGTTGTCCCTGCTCTGGAATCGGCGGTTGGCGGTGGTGGTCAGGCAACGGGTCGAGGCCCAAAGCAGTCTGCGCGATCAGCTCGCATTCCAGCATGCCCTGATGGATGCCATGCCTGACCCGATGTTTGTCCGTGATCTGCAGGGGCGCTTGATCATGTGCAACAAAAGTTATGAGGACGCCTTGTCGACGCGCTTTGACAGGATGCAGGGGCGGCAGTTGATCGAGGTCGATGTCATGCCCAGACAAACCGCGGAACTGCTGCATGCCGAGTTCCTGGCGCAATTGAGTACGCGCAGGACGCGCTTCTTCGAGCGTCAATTGATGTTTAAGGACGGTGTCAGGGATATCTACCAGTGGACAGTGCCGTTTTATACGGCCGATGGCCAGCTACGAGGATTGTTGGGGGGCTGGGCCGACATCGCCCGGCGTACCCGACAGACGTGATGGTTGGGTTTTTTCTCTGTCATGTTCGCCGTGCATGCTCTCTTGACTGGGTTGCAGGTTCGCCTGCTGTCAGTATCCAGAACTTTCTTCTCGGGCCAGCGGTCATCTGTTGTAGGCATGCCCCAGGTACGTTGTTTTCGGACTATTGAGTGGTGATCGGGATGGAAAGTATCAGTTTGTTGCTCGGTGAGGCGCTGAGCCCGTATCAGGTCACACTGACCCCGTCAGGCATTCGTGGCGAATGCCGGGTGACCCTGAAGAATGCTATCGGTGCGACGGTGGTCGAGCGCGAGTTCAATCAGGTCCAGTTGAAAGACAAACGCTTGCTGACGGATGTGGTCGACGGTTTGCATCGCGACGTGCTGATCGCTGAAGGACGCCTTGAGCCTTGTGTCATCGCGGCATTGCGTAATGCGGCGCAGGACAAGCTTCTGGCCAGCCGCAATTGAACGGATGTTTGTGGGAACCTTCCCGCGCCCAGGTCAGTCAGACCTTGTAACAGCAGGATCGAGCATTGTGCTCCGGTGCTTGTAGCTTGCTGCTACTGGTCTCCAAGCAGGCCACGTTTTACCCCGAGTCGTCTCCCCACTTCTCGGGGTTTCTTTTGCCCGGGATTTGTCAGGGCTGCGCCAGGTTGTCGAAAAACGCCTTGGTGTCTTTCAGGTAATCGCTTCGACTCTCCGGATCCAGCCAGGCAGCGTAGGCCTCGTCAAGGCGTTCGCGGGGAAGGGTGCGCAGCACCTGGTTGATCTCGACAATGGCCTGCCGGCCCTTTGGCGTGTCGGTGCAACCGATGTAACCGGACAGGTACTTGCCCGTGCCACGGATCGGATAGAACTGCAATTCATCCTCGGCGATGCCTTGCAGTGAGGCCTGGTAGCGAATTTCCGGGCGATAGCCCAACAGCAGGCGCAAGCGCCCCAAGCGCTGCATCTGCAGCAGGCTGCCCAAGGCGTCGTTGCCGTAATGAGCGGTCAGCGCGTCGGCTGGCGCTTGCTTGAGCAGCCCGTCGAGGTATTCGCCGTAATTGCGCTCGGCAATGATCCCCAGCTTTTCGCTGCCGCTGGCGAGCAGCTCTGCCAGGTCCACTTCGCCGTCCTTGATAAAGGGTGCCAGCACTTTCTGGTCAACGCGCCGCACGGCCAAGCCATTGCTCATGGCGCGGAAGACCGGGATGGAAAAGGCAATCCACTGTTCCCGTTCCTTGCTCCAGTTCAGCGCCGCGTCGCAGACGAGGGAAGGTTCGTGGAGCATTTGCAATCCACGGGCACGATTGACCCTCATCACGCTGTGCTGGTATTGCGGCATGCCGGCAATCAACAACAGAAGCAGTTGATCGATAACGCCCTGGCCCTTTTTCGGCCCGTCGAAGATCGTCAGCGGCGGCAGGTCGCGCTTGAGCCAGATCAGGGTTTCCTTGGTTTGCGCCAGGGCTGACGGGACCGGTTCAAGGAGCAGGAACAAGGTCGCCAACACGCACAGTAGCCACCCGCCGCGCGACGGGCAGTGACTAATGGCCCATGCAGGCCGGCGCCTCCGTTCAGATGGCTCCGTCTTTGCGCAATTGTGCGATCTGTGTCGCGTCATAGCCAAGTTCCTGGAGTACCTGTGCGTTGTGCTCACCCAGTTGTGGCCCGACCCATTCACATTCCCCGGGTGTCTCTGAGAGTTTCGGCACAATGCCCGGCATCTTGAAGTCTTTGCCGTCCGGCAGCTTGGCTTGCAGGAACATTTCCCGCGCCAGGTACTGAGGGTCATTGAACATGTCTTCGGCGCTGAAGATCCGGCTGGCCGGCACCTCGGCCTGATTGAGCTGTGCCAGCACCGTGTCCAGTGGCAACGAGTTGACCCAGCGATCGATGACGCCATAAATCTCGTCGCGTCGGGCATCGCGGCCATCGTTGCTGGCAAGCAGAGGGTCGTTGGCCAGGTCTTCCCGGCCAATGATCAGCATGAAGCGTTTGAAAATCGCGTCGCCATTGGCGCCGATCTGCACGTGCTTGCCATCGGCACTGGTGTGGATCGAGGACGGGGTGATGCCCGGCATGATGTTGCCCGTGCGTTCGCGGATGAAGCCGAACACGTCGAACTCCGGGACCATGCTTTCCATCATCGCGAAGATGGCTTCGTACAGCGCTACGTCCACCACTTGCCCCTGGCCGCCGTTGACTTCACGATGACGCAGGGCCATCAACGCGCCGATCACGCCCCAGAGCGCGGCAATCGAGTCGCCGATGGAAATGCCGGTGCGCACCGGTGGCCGGTCTTCGAAGCCGGTGATGTAGCGCAGGCCGCCCATGGATTCACCGACCGCGCCAAAGCCGGGCTGATCTTTCATCGGGCCGGTCTGGCCGAAACCCGACAGCCGCACCATCACCAGTTTCGGGTTCAAGGCGTGCAAGACGTCCCAGCCCAGGCCGAGTTTTTCCAGGACACCGGGACGAAAGTTTTCGATCAGAATGTCGGCTTCACCCAGCAGCTGTTTCAGGATCGCCTGACCGTCGGGGTGCTTGAGATTGAGAGTCAGGGACTTTTTGTTGCGGGCCTGGACGAACCACCACAACGAAGTGCCTTCATACAATTTGCGCCATTTGCGTAATGGATCACCGCCGTCCGGGGATTCGATCTTGATCACGTCGGCACCGAATTCAGCGCAAATGCGCGAGGCAAACGGGCCGGCAATCAAGGTACCCAATTCGATGACTTTCAGACCGGAAAGCGGTTTGGCGGTGAACGGCATGCTGGATCCTGTGGGGCAA
The DNA here is from genome assembly GCF_019955895.1 of Pseudomonas sp. GL-B-12. NCBI lineage: Bacteria > Pseudomonadati > Pseudomonadota > Gammaproteobacteria > Pseudomonadales > Pseudomonadaceae > Pseudomonas > Pseudomonas sp. GL-B-12. Next base: position 10,955 of record NZ_JAHBCX010000012.1, on the reverse strand, counting down.
AGGTTGGGCGAATAGAGCGTTTTAGCATAGCCGACTGTCCGACGCTCCAGCTTGATTGTGTTCAATTCGTGGATTGCCCGTCGCATCGGTTAGACTTGCCGCCTTTCCTCGTATCAAGAAGCCCGTTCATGGCCCAGCCGTCCACGACCTACAAGTTTGAACTGAACCTCACCGACCTCGACCGCAGCGTCTATGAGAGCGTGAAGCAGACCATCGCCCGTCACCCTTCGGAAACCGAAGAGCGTATGACCGTGCGCCTGCTGGCCTACGCCCTCTGGTACAACGAGCAGCTGTCTTTTGGCCGTGGTCTGTCAGAAGTGGATGAGCCGGCCTTGTGGGAAAAAAGCCTGGATGACCGCGTCCTGCACTGGATCGAAGTCGGCCAGCCGGATGCCGAGCGCCTGACCTGGTGCTCGCGTCGCACTGAACGCACCAGCCTGCTGGCCTATGGCAGCCTGCGCGTGTGGGAAGGCAAAGTGGTGCCGGCGGTGAAAAACCTGAAAAACGTCAACATTGCTGCCGTGCCTCAGGAAGTCCTGGAAACCCTGGCCAAGGACATGCCCCGCGTTATCAAGTGGGACGTGATGATCAGCGAAGGCACGATCTTCGTCACCGACGACCGTGGTCAGCACGAAGTCCAGTTGCAGTGGCTGGCCGGTGAGCGCGGCTGATTTTTCGCTGCTGCACCGCGTCACCCGGTTTTATCCTATGTATTGAAGAGAAGCATCTTTCACCCCATGCGCATCGAACCTCGCCTGCTGCCCGACACCCTGCCATTCCTCGGTGATATTCCGCCGCTGTTGACCCGCCTGTACGCGGCGCGGGGCGTGCAGTCCGAGGCGGAACTGGACAAGAGCCTGGCGCGGTTGATTCCGTTCCAGCAACTCAAGGGCATCGATGCCGCCGTGGATCTGCTGGTGACTGCGCTCGAACAGCGCCAGCGCATTCTGATCGTCGGCGACTTCGATGCCGACGGCGCGACGGCCAGCACCGTGGGCACGCTGGGTCTGCGTCTGTTGGGGGCGGCACATGTCGATTACCTGGTGCCCAACCGATTCGACTATGGCTACGGCCTGACTCCGGAAATCGTCGCGGTGGCGCTCGAGCGTCAACCGCATTTGCTGATCACCGTCGACAACGGCATCTCCAGCGTCGAAGGCGTGGCAGCGGCGAAAAAGGCCGGGCTCAAGGTGCTCGTCACCGACCACCACTTGCCCGGTGACGAGCTGCCGCTGGCCGATGCCATCGTCAATCCGAACCAGCCCGGTTGCGAGTTTCCGAGCAAGGCGCTGGCCGGTGTCGGGGTGATTTTCTATGTGCTGATGGCCCTGCGTGCGCGGTTGCGCGAGCTGGGCTGGTACTCAAGCAAGCCGCAGCCGAATATCGGCGAACTGCTCGATCTGGTGGCTCTGGGCAGCGTGGCCGACGTGGTGCCGCTGGATGCCAACAACCGGATTCTGGTGCACCAGGGCCTGGAACGGATTCGCGCCGGACGTGCCCGGCCGGGGATCAAGGCGATCCTCGAAGTGGCCAAGCGCGATCATGCGCGCATCACCTCTACCGATCTTGGCTTCATCGTCGGCCCGCGCCTGAACGCTGCAGGGCGCCTGGACGACATGAGCCTGGGCATCGAATGCCTGCTGACCGAAGACGCAGGTCTGGCCCGTGAAATGGCTGCTCAATTGGACGGCATGAACCAGGATCGCAAATCCATCGAGCAGGGCATGCAGCGCGAAGCGCTGGCGCAACTCAAGGATCTGCCGGTGGAGTCGATGCCGTTCGGCTTGTGCCTGTTCGATCCCGAGTGGCATCAAGGCGTCATCGGTATCCTCGCGTCACGGATGAAAGAGCGCTATTTCCGCCCGACCATCGCCTTTGCCGATGCCGGAGATGGCCTGCTCAAGGGCTCGGGGCGTTCGGTCCAGGGCTTTCACATCCGCGACGCCTTGAGTGTGGTGGCGGCGCAGCATCCGAATCTGATCACCAAATACGGTGGCCACGCGATGGCGGCCGGCCTGACGCTGCCGGAAGCGAATTTCCCCTTGTTCGCCGAAGCCTTCGACGCTGAAGTGCGCCGGCAACTGCGCGAAGAGGACCTGACTGGCCGCCTGTTGTCGGACGGCACCCTGGCGGTGGAGGAGTTCCACCTGGAGCTGGCCCGTGCCCTGCGGCATGCCGGTCCTTGGGGGCAACACTTCCCGGAACCCTTGTTTCATGGGGTGTTCCAGTTGGTCGAGCAGCGCGTCGTTGGCGAGCGCCACCTTAAAGTCGTGCTGAAAAGCGAGTGTGGTTCGGTGAAGCTCGACGGCATTGCCTTCGGGATCGACCGCGACATCTGGCCGAATCCGACCATCAAATGGGTGGAACTGGCCTACAAGCTCGACCTCAACGAGTTTCGTGGCAACGAGACGGTTCAACTGATGATTGCCCACATCGAACCGCGTTGACCCCTTCGCGAGCAGGCTCGCTCCCACAGGTTTTGCATGAACCCTGTAGGAGCTGGCTTGCCAGCGAAGGCGATTTGCCTGACACCGAATCTCTCTGAACCCTCCCTCATCCCCGGTTGTCGACTAGGCTCTAAGCACTGCTTGATTTTGGCCTTGTGACGTCTTGTCGAATTTTTTGCCCGCGGGGGCGGGTGTTGTACCTTTTTCCTGTCACTCGTCGACTATTCAAACAGAACCTGGAGCCTGCCCACTGATTCGAGAGGTGCCCCATGAGTCTGCTGCTTGAACCCTTTACCCTTCGCCAATTGACCCTGCCCAACCGCATCGCGGTATCGCCGATGTGCCAGTACTCCAGCGCCGATGGCCTGGCCAATGACTGGCACCTGGTCCACCTCGGCAGCCGCGCTGTCGGCGGGGCCGGGTTGGTGTTTACCGAAGCCACGGCGGTCACCGCCGACGGGCGTATCACGGCCGAGGACCTCGGTCTGTGGAATGACGAACAGATCGAACCCCTGCAACGCATCACCCGCTTTATCACCGCCCAGGGCGCCGTTGCCGGCATTCAGCTGGCCCATGCCGGGCGCAAGGCCAGCACTTACCGGCCGTGGCTCGGCAAGCATGGCAGCGTCAAACCCGATGAGGGCGGCTGGGTGCCGGTCGGACCTTCACCGATTGCATTCGATCCACAGCACACCCAACCCAGGCAACTCGATGACGGCGAGATCACCAAGGTGATCCAGGCCTTTGTCGATGCGGCAAAGCGCTCACTGACGGCCGGTTTCAAGGTGGTCGAAGTGCACGCGGCCCATGGTTACCTGCTGCATCAGTTCCTGTCGCCGTTGAGCAATCAGCGTCGCGATCAATATGGCGGTTCGTTCGAAAATCGCATTCGGCTGGTGCTGCAGGTCACCGAAGCGGTGCGTGCGGTGTGGCCTGAAGAGTTGCCGGTGTTTGTCCGGGTCTCGGCCACCGACTGGGTGGAAGACGGCTGGAACCCCGATGAAACCGTGGAGTTGGCGCGCCGCCTGAAAGACCTGGGGGTGGACCTGATCGACGTCTCGTCAGGCGGGACGGCGGTGAATGCGGAGATTCCCACAGGGCCCGGTTACCAGACCCGCTTCGCCGAACGTGTGCGCAAGGAGTCGGGCATGGCCACCGGCACCGTTGGCATGATCACCGAGCCGGCCCAGGCCGAGCACATCCTGCGCACCTGTCAGGCGGACATCATCTTCCTGGCCCGTGAGTTGTTGCGCGATCCGTATTGGGCGCTGCATGCAGATGACGATCTGGGTGGGCACAAGGCCGTATGGCCGGCGCAATATCAGCGGGCGACTCACCGTGAGCAGCCGATTCATGAATCGGATTTGCGCGACTGAAATCCATCGATAAACAAAAGCCCCTGAATCGTGAGATTCAGGGGCTTTTGTTTATGCGGCTGACCGATCAGGCGGCTTCGATCTTGCTGCGGTTCTGCTCGACCTGGTTCAGGTAGCCCTTGAGCTTTTCCTGCTCGGCTATCGTCGTGAACAAACCGAGCTTGCTGCGACGCCAGAGGATGTCGTGGGCGCTGGTTGCCCATTCTTCACTGCACAGATAGTCGACTTCGCGGGTGTAGAGACCGCCACCGATGTGCTCGCCCAGATCGCTGAGGTCCTGTACGCCTTCGAGCATGCGCCAGGTACGGCTGCCGTAGGTGGTGGCCCAGCGGCGAGCGATCTCGCTCGGTACCCAGTCGAATTTGTCGCGGATACGCGAGCTCAAGGCTTGCGGGGTGGTCATGTCTTCACCGCCCGGCAGCGTGGCGCTGGCGGTCCAGCTTGGCTTGATGTGCTTGAAGTACGGTGCCAGTTGCGCCAGCGCCGACTCGGCCAGTTTGCGATAGGTGGTGAGCTTGCCGCCGAACACCGACAGCAACGGAGCCTCTTCGCCAGTGCCAGACAGCGCCAGGGTGTAATCGCGGGTCACGGCCGACGGGTTATCGGATTCGTCGTTGCACAGCGGGCGCACACCGGAATAGCTGTGCAGGATGTCGTCGCGGCTGATTTGCTTTTTGAAATGGGCGTTGACCACGTTCAACAGGTAATCGGTTTCGCCGTCGGTGATCGCAACGGCTGCCGGATCGCCGGTGTACTCGCGGTCGGTGGTGCCGATCAGGGTGAAGTGATTCAGGTACGGAATGGTGAACACGATGCGCTGATCTTCATTTTGCAGGATGTGCGCGTGTTCGCCTTCGTACAGTTTCGGCACGATCAGGTGGCTGCCCTGGATCAGGCGGATGCCGTATGGCGATTCCATCTTCAAGTCATCGCGAATGAACTTGGCGACCCATGGCCCGGCCGCATTGACCAATGCCTTGGCGCGGATCGAAAACAGGCTGCCGTCGGCGCGTTCCAGGTGCAGGTGCCACAGGCCCTTGGTGCGACGCGCGCTGACGCAGCGGGTCTGGGTGTGAACGTGGGCGCCGTTTTCCCGGGCGGCCATGGCGTTCAACACCACCAGGCGCGCATCGTCGACCCAGCAATCGGAGTATTCGAAACCCTTGGTGATCTCGCTTTTGAGCGCGCTGTCGGGGCCGAACTTCAGGCTTTTCGAACCTTGCAGTTGTTCACGCTTGCCCAGGTTGTCATAGAGGAACAGACCGGCGCGGATCATCCACGCCGGGCGCAGGTGCGGGCGGTGTGGCAACACGAAACGCATTTGCTTGACGATGTGTGGAGCCTTGGTCAACAGCACTTCGCGTTCGGCCAGGGCTTCACGCACCAGGCGGAATTCGTAATGTTCGAGGTAGCGCAGGCCACCGTGTATCAGCTTGCTGCTGGCCGACGAGGTATGGCTGGCCAGGTCATCCTTTTCACAAAGGAACACCGAGAGACCGCGACCGGCGGCATCCGCTGCGATCCCCACGCCATTGATCCCGCCACCGATGACGGCGATATCGTAAACCTCGGCGAGAGGGGGCGTAGGCAAGGTGGAAGTGGGCATCGGCGCGGCCTCGGAATTCTTTGATGTTCTGTATTTGAATTCGAACATTAATGTTCATTTGCGAAAATACTAGCCCATAAAGACGCGCACAGCCAGTCAGCTTCGATTGAAAATACTCATCGAAGGGGCGTTAAAGGAAAATATACGAACATTTGAATGTATGTCGGGAGTGCTTTTTGTGGCGAGGGAGCTTGCTCCCGCTGGGCTGCGAAGCAGCCCTGAAACCCGTCAACCAGGTTCAGTCAGTTGTATTGAGCCAGTCGGGTTTGCGACGGCTTCGCCGTCGAACGGGAGCAAGCTCCCTCGCCACAGGGGAGCGTCGCTTTCGAGAGGTTAAACGACTTCCAGCCGAACCTTATGCTGGTTCAACAACTGCGCCAGCGCCGGGGAAGGTTGCTGATCGGTGACCAGGCAATCGACCAGGCTGATCGGCCCCAGGCGAATCATGGCGTTGCGCCCGAACTTGCTGGAGTCGGCCGCGAGGATCACTTGTCGGGCATTGGCGATGATCGCCTGGGATACCCGTACTTCCTGATAGTCGAAGTCCAGCAGGCTGCCGTCTTCATCGATGCCGCTGATGCCGACCAGCGCGAAATCGACCTTGAACTGGTTGATGAAGTCGACACTGGCCTGACCCACCACGCCACCATCGCGCCGCACATTACCGCCGGTCAGCAGGACATCGAAATCGTCCTTGGCGCTGAGCATGGAGGCGACGTGCAGGTTGTTGGTGATGATCTTCAGATGGTTGTGATTGAGCAGTGCCCGGGCAATGGATTCGGTGGTCGTGCCGATGTTGATGAACAACGAGGCATGGTCGGGAATCTGCGCGGCAATGGCTTCGCCGATACGCTGTTTCTCATCGCGCATCTGATCGGCACGCATGGCGTAGGCGGTGTTTTCAACGCTGGAGTCGTAAGCCGCGCCGCCGTGGTAGCGACGCAACAAATTGGCTTCCGCGAGCTGATTGATGTCGCGGCGAATGGTCTGCGGGGTAACTACGAACAGCGTGGCCATTTCCTCGATGCTGACATAGCCGCGTTCGCGGACCAGTTCGAGGATTTGCTGCTGACGGGGAGGCAGATTCATGGGGCGTCCTTTGGGCTGCCGTGCAAAATTTGCCCATGATGCCGCAGGAATCTGCTCCCGACCAGTTACATACAGATATGGGGACTGGAGTTCGCTTATTCAGCTTCGTCTTCAGCCGCCCAATTACGGGTGCGGCTGACCGCTTTTTTCCACCCTGCGTAGAGTTTTTCCTTCGCCGTTTCATCCAGCGTCGGCTCGAACTTGCGCTCGATCACTGCCTTGCCGCGCAACTCTTCCAGGCTGCCCCAGAAACCACAGGCCAGGCCTGCCAGGTAAGCCGCACCCAGTGCCGTGGTTTCGCGCATTTGCGGGCGCTCGACCTGCGTGCCGAGGATGTCGGCCTGGAACTGCATGAGGAAGTTGTTGGCCACCGCGCCGCCATCCACACGCAGGGCCTTGAGGCGTTCGCCGGAGTCCTGTTGCATGGCGTCGAGCACGTCGCGGGTCTGGTAGGCAATCGATTCCAGTGCGGCACGGATAATGTGATCCACGCGTACGCCGCGGGTCAGGCCGAACAATGCGCCACGGGCGTACGGGTCCCAGTAGGGAGCGCCAAGACCGGTGAAGGCCGGCACCAGGTACACGCCGTTGCTGTCCTTGACCTTGTTGGCGAAGTATTCGGTGTCGTGGGCGTCGTTGATGATCTTCAGTTCGTCACGCAGCCACTGCACGGTAGAACCACCGTTGAACACCGCGCCTTCCAGGGCGTAGGCCACTTCGCCACGTGGGCCGCAAGCGATGGTGGTGAGCATGCCGTGTTGGGATTTCACGGCTTTGTCGCCGGTGTTCATCAACAGGAAGCAGCCAGTGCCGTAGGTGTTTTTCGCCTGGCCTGGCTCGACGCACATCTGGCCGAACAGGGCGGCTTGCTGGTCACCGGCAATGCCGCCGATGGCGATGCCGCTTTTGGTACGGCCATAAATTTCCGAGGACGATTTAACTTCCGGAAGCATTTCGCGCGGAATATCCAGCACCTCCAGCATCTTCGCGTCCCACTCCAGGGTGTGGATGTTGAAGAGCATGGTGCGCGAAGCGTTGGTGTAGTCGGTGACATGCACCTTGCCGCCGGTAAATTTCCAGATCAGCCAGCTGTCGACGGTGCCGAACAACAGTTCGCCGTTGCGCGCGCGCTCGCGGCTGCCTTCGACGTTGTCGAGGATCCACTTGAGCTTGGTGCCCGAGAAGTACGGGTCGGTGACCAGGCCGGTGGTGTCGCTGATGTATTGCTCGTGGCCATCGCGCTTGAGTTGCTGGCAGATCTCGGTGCTGCGTCGGCACTGCCAGACGATCGCGTTGTAGATCGGGCGGCCGGTGTTCTTGTCCCAGACAACGGTGGTTTCGCGCTGGTTGGTGATACCGATGGCCGCCACTTGGTCGTGGTGCAGGCCGGCTTGTGCCAGGGCCTCGACCATCACGGCGCTTTGGGTGGCAAAAATTTCCATTGGGTCATGTTCAACCCAGCCGGCTTGCGGGTAATGCTGGGCAAACTCCCGTTGGGCGGTGCAGACCACGTTCGCGTCGCGGTCGAAAATGATCGCGCGGGAGCTGGTCGTACCCTGATCGAGGGCAATGATGTAGTTCTTATTCTGTGTGTCGGTCATGTCGATTGCCTTGGACGAAATAAGGGGGTGAGGTCTGGCGCGCGATCAAAGGGCAGGGGCACGCGCCAACGGTATCAAGAAGTTCTGGGTTTGCCGTCAATGGCAGCTGTTACATCCTTTGTAGCAGGTACGGCGCTGGGCAGATGGCGGGCAATCAACCCACGATAGGCTGCAGCACCGAGGCAGGCACCGACAATCGGTGCAAAAACAGGAATCAGGAAATACGGAATATCGCGTCCGCCGGTGAAGGAAATTTCACCCCAGCCAGCGAAGAAAGTCATCAGTTTAGGGCCGAAGTCCCGCGCAGGGTTCATGGCAAAACCGGTCAGCGGCCCCATCGAACTGCCGATCACAGCAATCAGCAGGCCGATCAGCAGCGGTGCCAGCGGGCCTTTGGGCAGGCCATTGTTGTCATCGGTCAGGGACATGATCACGCCCATCAGGATGGCTGTAATGATCACCTCGACCAGAAATGCCTGGGCGGTGGTCAGCACAGGATTCGGGAAGGTGGAGAACACGGAGGCCAACTCAAGGCTGGCTTGAGTGCCGCGAACCATGTGGTGCGTTTGTTCGAATTCGAAGAATAGATTGCTGTAGAGCGTGTAGACCAACAGCGCTCCACAGAAGGCCCCCGCCACTTGGGCGAGTACGTAGAAAGGCAATTTACGCTTTTCGAAGTCCGCGAAAATGCTCAGGGCAATACTGACGGCAGGGTTCAGATGAGCCCCGGAAACCCCGGCGGTAAGGTAGATCGCCATGCTGACGCCGACGCCCCAGATAACGCTGATTTCCCACAAGCCAAAACTGGCACCCGCGACCTTGAGCGCGGCAACACAACCTGTACCAAAAAAGATCAGCAGCGCTGTACCCAGAAACTCGGCCATGCATTGGCTCGAGAGCGACGGTTGTTGTAAAGCAGTTGTCATTGAAACCTCATTTTTTTGTTGTCTGGCGCTTTTTCCATCATGGTCGGAGCGCGGTTTTCGCCGAGGCAGGATCCCCATCCTGGTCGCGGTTTACTGCTGGGTGCAGCGGTAGGACGTTTCGTACAGTTTCAGAAACGAAAAAATATAGACAAGAAACGCTGCTGTCAAAGGTCGAAAGTGAACCATCGGTCACAAAAAAACTATTCGTTGCATGAATGAATGAGTCATTGCGCAATGGGATGGCCAGGCAATGGCGTTATGGATGCGCCGCCGTAGAGCCTTTTAACGATCAATGTCCTAGAATCGGGCGCAGTATTTTTCTTCTGCCGCCCAGTCTGGAGCTGTCATGACCCCCGCATTGGATTTGTTGAAAAAGGTTCGGGCCGAACATCGCGTACACAGTTACGAACATGATCCCAAGGCCGCCTCCTACGGATTGGAAGCGGCGGAAAAACTCGGGCTCGATCCAGCGCAGGTGTTCAAGACTTTGCTGGCGGCCAGCGAAAAGGGCGAGTTGCTGGTGGCCGTGGTGCCGGTTGTCGGCAGCCTGGACTTGAAAGGGCTGGCCCACGCCGCGGGCGTGAAAAAGGTCGAAATGGCCGACCCGGCGGCAGCGCAGCGCTCTACTGGCTATCTGTTGGGCGGGATCAGTCCGCTGGGGCAGAAAAAGCGGTTGCGTACCTTCATTGATAATTCGGCCCAGCCCTTCGCCAGCATTTTTGTCAGTGCGGGCCGACGTGGATTGGAAGTCGAACTGGCACCGGCCGTGCTGGCCGAACACACCCAGGCGAAGTTTGCCGATATCGGCCGTGCGTGAGCGTCCAAGTGAGCGTAGCGCTGTATGGTGAAAATCAGCCTGCTCTGTCACTGGCGCTGGCTCGGCCGGCGCTACATGCTCAGCGGTCTGACAAAGGGAGAAGGTTATGCAGCTTGAGTTTCATCAGGTCGACGCGTTCAGTAATCAGCCATTTAGCGGTAATCCGGCGATGGTCTATCGGCTCGATACATGGCTCGCCGATGAGTTGATGCAAAAGATTGCCGCCGAGCACAACCTCGCCGAAACGGCGTTTGTCGTGCGTGAAGGGCAGGGCTGGCACATACGCTGGTTTACGCCGACCACCGAGGTGCCATTGTGCGGTCACGCGACGCTGGCTAGCGCCTATGTGCTGTTCGAGATCTATAAAGAGCCTGTCGAGAGACTGGACTTCACCTGCAAGTCCGGCCCGTTGAGCGTGACGCGGGAGGGCGGAGGCCTGTGGCTGGACTTCCCGGCGATCACTGCGTCGCCGGTGAACGTGATCCCGGACATCGAGCGTGCACTGGGCGTGAAGGCTGTCGAGGTACTGGCTTCGAATGAGCTGTTCGTGGTGCTGGAGTCGGAGCAAGCCGTGCTCGACTGCAAGCCGGACATGGTGGCCCTGGCGAAACTGCCATGGTTGGGCGCCATCGTGACGGCGCGGGGCGAGCAGCACGATTTCGTTTCCCGCTACTTCGCCCCGGCAATCGGCATCAATGAAGACCCTGTGACCGGATCGACCCATTGCCTTCTGATTCCGTACTGGTCAAAGCGTTTGGGCAAGTCGAGCCTGACGGCTTTTCAGCGTTCGGCGCGGGGTGGGGAATTGTTCTGTCGACTGGAAGGCGATCGAGTGAAGATCGGCGGGAATGCGACGCTCGTGGCGAGTGGAACGCTGATGTTGGGCTGATCCAAAACCACTGTAGGAGCGAGCCTGCTCGCGATAGCGGTATCACATTCAACAGAGGTGTTGACTGATCCATCGCTATCGCGAGCAAGCTCGCTTGTATGCTAGGACTTGAAGGGAGGAGGAGGGACAAGGCTCGATTCTGACTGTTAGCGCAGTACAGATCCGTGGGAGATTTCGCCCCTCCTCCTTTCACCCAAGCGCCGA